>JAISSB010000095.1 GCA_031273325.1 Treponema sp.
GAGAGATTAGAGTGAGAAGCGTTTTTGATAAGAGCGAGTAAGGTAGTAATGGTATGAGGGATATCTTTTTTAAAAGCATTCAAACAAGGATAAGAGTGGTAAATAAGATGAGACATTATAGGATATATTAAACTGTGTTCTTAATCCTACGGTCAATACTCTTCACAAGTAGTAATATATTGTATATCATGATCTTTGGAGTATTATAATGAAAGGTATTGAATACCGCGGTGTAAATCGGATTGAAGGTCCGGTGGTAGTTACCGCACGAAGTAAAAATGTTGGGTATAACGAAGTTGTTGCAGTCTATGATCGGCAAGATGGACGGCGCTTAGGGCGAGTAATTGACCTCAGCGACGAGTGGGCAGTTGTTCAGGTTTTTGGTAATACAACAGGTTTGTCAGCGGACGATTCGCGAGTTGAATTTTTGGAGCGACCGATGGAACTTCGCGTTGGTAATGAGCTTTTGGGACGTATTTTCAACGGTTTGGGTCAAGCTATTGACGGTCTTGGGGATATTTTTTCTTCAACACGGTTTGATGTAAACGGAACACCCATTAATCCTTATGCACGTATTTATCCGCGTGATTTTATTCAGACGGGAATTTCTGCGATTGACGGTATGAATACGTTAATTCGCGGTCAAAAGCTTCCAATCTTTTCGGGTAACGGTTTACCGCATAACCGCCTCGCTGCCCAAATTGTACGGCAGGCGAAAATTCTCAATGCTGACGAGTCGTTTGTCATTGTATTCTGTGCGATGGGCGTTAAGTATGATGTTGCACGGTTTTTTCTTGATGACTTTGAACGTTCTGGAGTTTTATCGAATGTCGTCGTGTTTCTTTCACTTGCTGACGCACCAAGTTTGGAACGCTTGATCGCTCCGCGTTGTGCATTAACTGCCGCTGAATATCTTGCGTACCATGAAAATATGCATGTGTTAGTAATTATGACGGATATGACCAATTACTGTGAAGCGCTTCGTGAAGTTTCTTCTATCCGCGGCGAAGTGCCAAGCCGTAAAGGTTATCCCGGTTATTTGTATTCTGATCTTGCAAGTCTCTATGAACGTGCCGGTAAAATTATCGATTCTACTGGCTCCATAACTCAAATTCCTATCCTGACTATGCCTAATGACGACATTAGTCACCCAATTCCTGATCTTTCAGGGTATATTACCGAAGGACAAATTGTACTGGATCGTGAGTTAAGTCAGCGGGGAATATATCCTCCCGTCGCAGGCTTACCAAGTTTATCGCGGCTTATGAAAGATGGAATAGGTCCTGGAATGACTCGTGAAGACCATAAAGATGTTGCAAGTCAGCTCTTTGCTGCGTATTCAAAAGTAAAACAAATTCGAAATCTTGCTTCGATTATTGGTGAAGAGGAATTATCAACGACGGATAAGCAATATTTAAAGTTCGGAGAAAAATTTGAACAGACTCTTTTGAGTCAAGGAGAAATGGAAAACCGTGATATTAACAAAACACTTGACCTCGGATGGGAAGTACTCACGGAAATCCCCCATGACGAACTGCTTAGAATTAAAAAAGAATTTATTGAAAAATATTTTGAACCTATAGTGAATCGTAAAGAAACTACAGTCGAAGACATCCCCGGCCAGCTCTGACTAGACAGAATATAGGTATTTTAGTATTCTCTGCACACATGAAAAAGTGTATTTTTATCTCTGGCGGCGTGTGTTCCAGTTTAGGAAAAGGCATTGCAGCGTCTTCCCTTGGAGCATTGCTTGAATGCCGCGGTTTAGCCGTTTGTATGATTAAGTGTGATCCGTACATTAATGTTGACGCAGGAACGATGAGTCCCTACCAGCATGGCGAAGTATATGTTACTGACGACGGTGCAGAAACCGATCTTGACCTTGGTAATTATGCCCGGTTTACGCACAGTCCGCTCTCACACGCAAACTCAATTACAACCGGGCAAGTGTATGCTTCAGTTATCGGCAAAGAACGAAGAGGTGATTATCTTGGAAGATGTGTACAGGTTATTCCGCACATTACAGACGAAATAAAAGAACGTATTCTTGCTCCTCTTAAAGAGGATACTGACATTGTTATCGTAGAAATCGGCGGCACTGTCGGGGATATCGAATCAATTCCTTTTTTTGAAGCGGCACGACAGTTGATTCACGACTTCGGCAGGCACAATGCCCTTTCAGTGCATTTAACCTTAGTTCCGGAAGTTGCAGGGAAAGAACTCAAAACAAAACCAACACAACATTCGGTAAAAATGATGCAAGAGCTGGGGATTCAACCAGACATTCTTATATGTCGGGCGCCGATAATGCTTGATTCAGACACTCGAAGGAAAATCGCCAATTTTACCAATGTTGATGTTGAAGCTGTTTTTACGTCTTACAATGTTGATTCTACTATTTATGCATTGCCGCTTATCTTTTACGAACAAAAATTAGATCAGATTGTACTTAAAAAGCTTTGTGTAGAAAGCCGCCATGCGGATCTGTTGTCGTGGAAGACGGTTAATGAACGGTTTAATGCGCGTAAAGGATCGGTAACGGTTGGAGTTATCGGAAAATATATGGAGCTGCGCGATTCCTATCAGTCGGTATTTGAAGCTCTTTTTCATGCAGGACTTGAAGTGGGAGTAGATGTTGATCTCTTAAGAATTAATTCAACTTCTTTAGAAGAACAAAAACCGGAAGCACTCCTTGAGCAGGTGGACGGAATTTTAATTCCCGGCGGTTTTGGTCAACGAGGTATCGAAGGAATGATTATTGCAGCCGCTTGGGCGCGGGAACATGCTATTCCTTACTTTGGAATCTGTTTAGGCATGCACATTATGGTTATCGAATGGGCGCGGCATATTTTAGGGTGGAATGACGCGAACTCTACCGAATTCAATACTAACACAACCCATCCGGTGATTAGTCTTTTGGAAGAACAAGTCAATATAGAAAATTATGGGGGGACGATGCGCCTTGGACGAAGCGAATCCATTGCGACAGAAAAAACGCATATAGCCCATGCATATAAAACCGCACATATTTTTGAACGTCACCGCCACCGTTATGAATTCTCTAACCAATATCAGCATATTATGAAAGAATCTGGATTGATATGCAGTGCTTTTACTCCTGACGGGGCGTTAGTTGAAGCAATAGAATTACCGCATAATCCGTGGGCGGTTGGGGTACAGTTTCACCCGGAATTTAAATCAAAGCCAATGTCTGCCGCCCCGCTTTTTAGAGATTTTATTGCTGCCATAAAAAATAATACGCAGGAAAAAGCGATCCCTTTCGCGCCTTGATTCGAGGTCTGTCCCCGTTGTCAAGAATCTATCGGTTGATTCAGAGGTCTGTCCCCTTAAGAAGGCGGGGCCTTTTGCTCCGCCTTCACCACAATTGATTTCGGGGGTCTGCCCGTTGGTTCAGAGGTCTGTCCCCATAAATAAAGCAAGGCTTTCCCATAAGGAGAAGCCTTGTCCCCAAATGACAGGGGGTCTCAAGACAAGAGGTCTGTCCCCATAAATAAAGCAAGACTTTCCCATAAGGAGAAGCCCTGTCCTCAAATGACAGGGGGTCTCAAGACAGGAGGTCTGTCCCCAGTCAATAAAAAAAGGCTTCCCCATAAGGAGAAGCCCACACGTAGAACTCGATTAATTCGTACTTAAGAGATTATTCTCCGTCTGCTATCGCTTGGGTAACATTAACCTCTGCTTCACCGGTAATTACTTCGCTGTCTTCAGCAATACCCACAGTGTACACTATTGGATTCTCAGAAGAGGCATTTGCTTCAAAGGTTATAGTGACGCTGACGGTATCCTCGTTCACGGTGACATCGGTTATCGTGACATTGGTGCCTTCTGTATCAGCTTCAACAGTGAAGTCATCTTCTGTAAGTGTAAGATCGCTTGCACCGGTAAACGTCACTGTTGCTTCTGTATCAGTAGCCGCAATATCAGTAACATCTTCACCTGCGGTTAACGTCACTTTTTCTGCGGGCGTTTCGGGTGCTGCTGCTTGGGTAACATTAACCTCTGCTTCACCGGTAATTACTTCGCTGTCTTCAGCAATACCCACAGTGTACACTACTGGATTCTCGGTAGAGTCGTTTGCGTCAAAGCTTATCGTAACGCTGACGGTATCCTCGTTCACGGTGACATCGGTTATCGTGACATTGGTGCCTTCTGTATCAGCTTCAACAGTGAAGTCATCTTCTGTAAGTGTAAGATCACTTGCACCGGTAAACGTCACTGTTGCTTCTGTATCAGCAGCCGTAATATCAGTAACATTTGCACCTGCGGTCAATGCCACTCGGGTATCTTCGGGCGGTTGTGCAGTTGCTGCTGCTTGAGTAATAACGACGGTTGCAGAACCTCTAATCTTGGTGCTGGACGAAGCAATACCCACGGTGAATGCTTTTGCAGTAGTCGCAGTGTTTGCTACAAAGGTTATTGGAACGGTTACGATATCATCGCTTACTGTTGGCTCACCAATAGTGGCTCCAGTTGCAGGAGTAATCGTGAAGTCAGCCGCCGCAAGCGTAAGCCCGGTTGCACCAGAAAATTCGGCTGTTGCTGTCAGAGCATCAGCAGCAACATCCACAGTTGCCTCAACTGCAGTCAATGCTGTTCGGGTATCTGCGGCAGGCGGTGCAGGATCGTCCTCGTCCTTGCAGGCGGTGAACAGCACTGCAAACAACGCAATAATTGAGATAAAAAGACTCTTTTTGTTCATAAGAGTCCTCCTCATAAAATATTATCCACCCTAAAAAGGCGGATTCTATGAAAAGAGGAGAACACGTAATACGTTGACTGTATGGTATTTTTATACTATGTTTATCACCGTACTACGTGTACAAAAACCCGTAGTCAGTTCAATTTGTTAGGTTAGCCTGGCTACGGTCCTCTTTAAAAGACACATAGAAAATAGATGGCTTGGTGCCATCTGTAAAGTCCTCTACCGTGATATCTTCCTTTCGTCAATATCTTTTAACTTTTTTTTTGAGGTCTGTCTCCTGTCCTGTGCGAGGCGCAAGAAATCTTCTCTAAACCCGGGTCCTATGGCGGCAAACTCGTTCAAGTCCGAGCTTAGGGTCCGTCTCTCCCTACACAGAGAGACAGAGGTCTGTCCCCGTTTGTCAGGTCTTGTGACATGCCCCAGAAGTCTTAATAACAAGGGTCTGTCCCCTGCCCTGCGAGGCGCAAAGGGACGAGGTCTGTCCCCGTTGGCCGGATCGCCGCTGTACATCTAACTCAGATCAAGGGTCTGTCCCCTTAGAGGGATGGACCTCTGAGCTTAGGGGACAGACCTTAGTTACGGTTAAATATTTCTTTACTTTCAGCTCTCATTTTGCTAAGTATATTGGTCTGATTGTTAAACTGAGCGTTTCTGCACCTGCTACAGAGTGCAGCAACCTCTGAAAGAAGTATTGGGAAACTTGATACATAGTGCAGAATGTTTCTTGCAGGTATGCAAATGACGTACTACATAGTGCAGAATGTTCCTTGCAGGTATGCACATGACTTGATACATAGTGTAGCAAGCTTCTTGCAGGTATGCACATGACTTGATACAGAGTGTAGCAAGCTTCTTGCAGGTATGCAAATGACTTGATACAGAGTGTAGCAAGCTTCTTGCAAGGCGCACATGACTTGATACAGAGTGTAGCAAGCTTCTTGCAGGTATGCACATGACTTGCTACATAGTGTAGCAAGCTTTTTGCAAGGCGCAAATGAGTTGCTACAGAGTGTAGCAAGCTTCTTGCAGATGTGCAAATGACTTGATACAGAGTGTAGCAAGCTTTTTGCAGGTGTGCACATGACTTGCTACAGAGTGTAGCAAGCTTTTTGCAAGGCGCAAATGACTTGCTGCATAGTGTAGCAAGTTTCTTGCAAGGCGCATATGACTTGATAGCATAGATATTAGACTAAAAACATTATTGATAGAAAAATCAAAAGAGCTTGAAATGGAAATAATCGGAATGGAAATAATGAGCGACCATGTTCATTTGTTGGCAGAAATTCCTCCTGTGATTGAGGTAGGCAGATTAATCGGAAGACTAAAAGGGTATACAAGCCATTCTTTGAGAAAAGAATTTCCAGAATTGACGCGCAAATTGCCGTGTTTGCGGACAAATAGCTATTTTGTAAGCACAGTCGGCGGTGCGCCTTTAGAAATTGTGAAGCACTACATGGAAGATCAAAAATATGTCTGAAATGCTAAAAGCCTTCAAGACCCGCCTCTATCACACAGCAGAGCAAGCCGCTTTTTTCGAGCAGAATATCGGAAATTGCCGCTTCGTGTATAACTACGCTCTTGGTGCTTCAATTCAGGAATACAAAGCAAGCAAAAAGAATTTCAGCAAGTTTGAAATGATGAAAAGAATAACGCAGCTGAAAAAAGAGGAAGGCAAGAAATGGCTGAAACTATCAGACAGCATAAGCCTGCAAGCAAGCATAGAGGATTTAGACAAAGCATATCAAGGATTTTTCAAAGAAGGCAAAGGCTTCCCGAATTTTCACAAAAAGGGACT
>JAISSB010000014.1 GCA_031273325.1 Treponema sp.
AACCCATATTTTCGGTGCGCTTCAGCGATAATCTGTATAAGAAGAGCTTTGATAACGGGATTTTTGAGTTCCATTAACCATCGGTTTATTTCAAAGGTGACATGATAGGTATAACCGTAAAAGGTATTCCCTCTAATTTTGCGAGCCATACCAAGTTAACGGGTGTATAGCTAGTTTTGATTCAATAATCTGTCAACTTTTTTGTCGTCATAACTCAGAGGTCTGTCCCCGTTCTCGTTTTCGAGGTCTGTCCCTAAATATCCCCGTTCTCGTTTTCGGGGTCTGTCCCCCTGTCCCCTTTGCCCTCTTATAAGCTTTTGTTAACTTTGCTACACTCTTAAGAAAATCAATATTTTTGATTCGGGGTCTGTCCCCGATCCCGTGGAGGAAAAACTCAAAAAGGAGAAGTATGATGGCTGAAGAAATAACTATGGAAAAAATTGTTTCCCTTGCAAAACGGCGGGGTTTTGTGTTTCAATCTTCTGAAATTTACGGCGGGCAAAATGGAGCGTGGGATTACGGACCGCTCGGTGTTGCACTCAAGAATAATATCGCTGCCAACTGGTGGAAAACGATGACTCAACAATACGACGGTATCGTTGGACTTGATGCAGCTATTCTCATGCACCCACGCGTGTGGGAAGCTTCCGGCCATGTGGAGAATTTTACCGACCCGCTCGTCGATTGTAAAAAATGTAAAGCCCGGTTCCGTGCCGATCAAATCCCTCCCCTTAACCTCGTCTCAAAAACGTGTCCGGAATGCGGAGGTGAACTTACCGACATTCGAAATTTTAATTTAATGTTTAAAACCCACAGCGGAGCTGTTGAAGATTCAAGCTCTACCTTGTATTTAAGACCGGAAACAGCTCAAGGAATCTATGTTAACTATAAAAATATAAGCCAATCATACCGTATGAAAATACCCTTCGGTATTGCTCAAATCGGTAAAGCGTTCCGGAATGAAATTGTCACGAAGAATTTTATTTTCCGTACCTGTGAATTTGAACAAATGGAAATGCAATTCTTTGTCAAACCGGGAACCGACAATGTATGGTTTGATGAATGGAAAAAGCGCCGGTGGCAGTACTATGAAAAGTTGGGAATAAAAGGGGACCATCTCCGGTGGCACCAGCACGGTCCCGACGAATTAGCACATTACGCAAAAGATGCTTATGATATCGAGTATCTTTTTCCTATGGGGTGGCGGGAATTAGAAGGTGTGCATAACCGTTCGAATTACGACCTTTCGCGGCATGCTCAATATTCAGGAAAAGACTTGCAATATATCGATCAAGAGAGCGCTCCCGTTGAACGGTATATTCCTTTTATTATTGAAACTTCGGCAGGTTTAACGCGGACGCTGTTAATGGTGCTGTGCGACGCCTATGACGAAGACACCGTTGACGGTGAAGCCCGAACTGTTCTTCGCTTCCACCCGGCGCTTGCCCCCATTACGGTTGCAGTGTTGCCCCTTATGAAAAAAGATGGGCTTGCCGAGTTGGCACACCGTATCCGCGACGACATACGCAACGATTTTGTTACTGATTACGATCAATCGGGACTCATCGGACGGCGTTACCGGCGGCAGGACGAAGCAGGCACGCCATTCTGTATCACGGTTGATTATCAATCAAAAGAAGACGGAACAGTAACCTTGAGATTCCGTGATTCTATGGAGCAAATCCGTATTCCGCGGACTGCGATTGGAGATCGTCTCCGTCAAGATATTAAACAGTACCGGCGCACTGCTGCTGATACACGCCCTCATTAAACAGCTATTCTCCAGTAGAGCTATTTCAATGCTACTGGACAAAAAAACCCAATTTTTTTACCATTAAAATATGAAAAAGCCAATATTTTCTACTGCGTTTTTATGGGTTATTTTGACGGTATATCTGTGCATTTTTTTTGCTTGTGCGTCCACAGCTCCGATCAGTGCTCAAAATCGCAATCAAGCGGGACAACACACGCAAATGATGCGTGAAATATTTGAGTTTATCCGAAATCGCTATGTGGACGAAGTCGATCCTCAAAAAATCTTTGAAGGTGCAGTAACTGGTATGTTTGAAACCCTTGGTGATCCGCACTCAAATTATCTAAATGCTCAAGATATGCTTGATTTAACCGATACAACCCATGGAGATTTTGGCGGTGTTGGTTTGTATATTTCCAAACAGGTCGGCGTAACTCCCGCGTATATTGAGGTTGCTTCTCCCATTGAAGATACTCCGGCGTGGAGAGCTAATATTAATCCGGGCGATTTTATTATCGAAGTGAACGGCGTTTCAACAGACAGTATGACAACTGAAGAAGCAATGGGAATGCTCCGCGGTCCGGTGGGGGAACAAGTTAATTTACTGATCCGCCGCGGGAAAACATTAGAATTTCCGGTTACGCTTGCCCGTGCAATGATTGAAGTGCCAACAGTTAAATCGGCAATGATCGGTACTGTTGGATATTTAAAGCTCCTTACGTTTACGCCGCGGACGGTTGAACGAGCGCGGGAAGCTCTTGAAACATTTAAAGAACAACAGTATAGATCGTTGATTGTGGATCTCCGCAATAATTACGGCGGATTATTGAGTTCTGCGGTTGGAATCTGTGATTTATTCCTTGACGGCGGGCTGGTGGTAAGTACGAAATCGCGTATTCCGGCTGAAAATAACAGCATTAATGCACGGAGAGGCCTTACCGTATCTGCTGACATACCGCTCGTGGTACTGATCAATAAAGGTTCGGCGTCCGCTTCAGAAATCGTTGCCGGCGCGCTCAAAGACCGGGGACGAGCTTATCTTGTGGGAGAAAAATCCTACGGTAAAGGTTCGGTACAGCAAGTATTTCCCCTTGATAAAGTAACCGGTTTTAAACTGACCATTGCACGGTATTACACTCCCAGCGACGTCAATATCGATAAAATCGGCATTCCTCCCGACAGAGAAGTGTTGTTTCCTGCATTTACCGAAGATGATTCTAAACAGCTAGAAGCGTTAATAACATCAAATAGAATCACTCTATTTATTGAAGAAAATCCAAATGCAACGCTTGCACAAATCAATAATTTTGCGTTGAGCCTTTCTACCGAATATCATCTGGATCAATCGCTCCTCGTCCGTCTGATTAGAAACGAACAGAACCGTACAGTGATGGCGCCGGTATACGATTTAGACTATGACGTTCAACTGCGGGAAGCACTCAATATTGTGCAAAGTAGCGCATATCAAAGCTTAATGCAATCGACAAAAACCCTTAAACAGTTGCAAGAGGAAGCTGCTGAAGAAGAGGAAATGGCTATAGCTTCATAACGAGCAGCTGTTGCTTCGTCGTTTGAAATATGGTACATTTTTTGTATGTACAATGTTAAACAAATAAGCGCCGATGGGTTTTGGGTCGGCGCCGCCGACCGTCGCATTGCTCTTTTTGAGAATGCCTTTCCGGTTCCGAGAGGAATGTCTTATAATGCATATCTTATCTTAGATGAAAAAAATGTACTCGTTGATACGGTTGATGCTGCGGTAACAGGGGTATTTTTTGAGAATATCGCGCACCTTCTTGGTGACCGTTCCCTTGATTATGTTATTATTCAGCACGCAGAGCCGGATCATACGGCAGCATTACAGGAATTAATACTTCGTTATCCACAACTCACTGTCGTTGGAAACGAGCGCACTTTTAAAATACTCAATCAATTTTTCAGCTGTCCCATTAAATCATTCGTTGTTCAAGAAGGAGACAGTCTTAAAACAGGATCGCATACGTTTTTATTTAATTTTGCTCCGATGGTTCATTGGCCGGAAGTTATGATGAGCTATGATTCAAAAGACCGTATTTTGTATTCTGCGGACGCTTTTGGCACATTTGGAGCATTGAACGGTAGCATATTTGCAGACGAAGTGCAGTTTGAAAGCGATTGGCTTCCCGAAGCGCGACGGTACTACGCTAATATTGTGGGAAAATATGGGCGGCAGGTGCAATCGATTCTGCAAAAGATTGTACCGCTTAATATTGAGCAGATTTGCCCGCTGCACGGACCATTATGGCGGAAAAACAGCGCATGGTTTATTGAAAAATATCAAAAATGGGCAACATACCGCAGTGAAGAACTTTCGGTTATGATTGCATACGCCTCTATATATGGAAATACAAAAAATGCAGCGGAAATACTTGCACATCTTCTCGATGAAGGCGGCATTAAAAACGTTGCGTTGTATGATGTTTCTGTAACCCATCCATCCTATATTGTTGCTGAAGCGTTTCGGTGCAGCCATATTGTTTTTGCTTCTCCAACGTATAATGCGGGAATTTTTTGTACTATGGAAACGGTATTATTGGACCTTAAAGCACATAATCTCCAAAACCGCACCGTGGCATTCATTGAAAACGGTTCATGGTCTCCTCAATCAGGCAGTACTATGCGATCAATACTCAATACTATGCAGGATATTAACATTCTTGATACTGTCGTTACGTTGAAATCTTCGGTAAAAGAGGAACAATTAAGCGCATTAAAAACACTGTCCGCAGACATAATTCATACGATACATGCAGCAACGCCGATTATTAATCATGCGGCAAAAATAGAAGTAAATGCGCTGTTTAAATTAACGTATGGTATATTTGTATTGACCGTAAAAGATCAATATAAAGATAATGGCTGTATTGTAAACACTGTCATTCAAGTAACCGATAATCCCAAACGTATTTCTGTAACTGTCAATAAAGCTAATTATACCCACGACAGCATTTTAAAAACGAAAGTGTTTAACGTTTCTATTTTGACAACGGACGTGCCTTTCTCATTGATTCAACATTTTGGCTTTCAAAGCGGGAAAACAGTCGATAAATGTGCCGATAAGCTGTTTAAACGAAGCGACAACGGGTTATATTATATAGACGATTATGCGAATGCGTTTATTTCGGGCTCTGTCATCCAAGCACATGATTACGGTACTCATACAGAATTTATTGCTGATGTGACCCAAGCTGTCGTGCTTTCTCATACGCCTTCAGCAACATATCAATATTATTTTGATCATATCAAACCAAAACCCCAGCTTAAAAGCGAAAAGAAAAAAGTGTACGTATGCAAAACGTGCGGTTATATTTACGAAGGTGATCCGCTGCCGTCCGATTTTATTTGTCCGCTTTGTAAGCATGGAGCAGACGATTTCGAGTTATTAGAACAATAAAACCTTTCTCAAGATTTAATACCTTTATACAATTCTCTTCCTGCAAACAACCACGGAAGAGATTCTTAAGGTTCACACTATGGGGACAGACCTCTGACTTTAAAAGGCTACCTATCTATTTTAGAAAATGAAACGACCGTTTTGAAAAATCAAACGACCGTTTTAGAAAATGAAACGACCATTTTGAAAAATCAAACGACCATTTTGTTAAAATGAAACGACCATTTTACAAAATCAAACGACCGTTTTACAAAATCACACGACCGTTTTAGAAAATCAAACGACCGTTTTACAAAATGAAACGACCGTTTTACAAAATCACACGACCGTTTTAGAAAATCAAGCGACCATTTTATTAAAATCACACGACCGTTTTGGAAAAGGAAACGGCTGTTTTGGAAAAGGAAACGACCGTTTTGTTAAAATCACACGACCGTTTTACAAAATCAAGCGACCATTTTATTAAAATCACACGACCGTTTTAGAAAATGAAACGACCGTTTTAGAAAATCACACGACCGTTTTATTAAAATGAAACGACCGTTTTAGAAAATCAAACGACCGTTTTGAAATGACAAGAGGTCTGTCCCTAAATAACACGGGGTCTGTCCCCAATATGGCGCATGTCTCGACAGAAAGTCCGCTTCTTTTTCCTTAAAAAAGCGCTGCCCATTCGTGTTGACAATGCTATGAATATATACTACCGTAGCTATATTTTGTAATAAGAGAAGCACATATATGAAAAAACAGTATATATGTATGATAGGAATAGCATTAACGGCAATAAACCTATATGCCCAAAACCGCCCTTCCATAACTATTGTCAATAACACGGGCTACACGGTGTATTATCTCTATATCAGTCAAAGTACGGCGACTGAATGGGAAGAAGATATTCTCGGAGACGCAGTGATATCCAACGGGGATTCTATTAATGTACGGTTGGCGGAACCATT
>JAISSB010000079.1 GCA_031273325.1 Treponema sp.
CGGAACTCTTCCATAGAACGTTACTTTGTGGAAAGAACGAAGTATACCGAAAAATAAGCTCACAGTAGGGATTTTCGGCCGGCTTTTCTTTTTAAGGGGACAGACCTCTTAAGGAAGAATAGCAATCTAGTCCAGAAGAATAGCAATCCGGCTTAGAAGTATAGCAATTCAGTATGAAAGACAGAGGTCTGTCTCTGTCAGTCGTCTCTAGTACAAGACCCTCGTATCTAGCAACGGAACGCTTGTATGGAGCTTGTGGAAAGAAGAAATATAGCAAAAACAAGCTAAGAAGGGGACAGAGGTCTGTCCCCTTCTTAGCTTGTAAAAAGAGTACGGCTTAAAAGCCTGTAGGATTAAGCTTAAGGATTAATAGTAAGGTTTTTGAAGAAAAAATACCCAAGAGGCGTATAGAACATACCGCTGACTTTCGGGTTCAGCATGTACGGCCGGGTATAAAAATAGATCGGAGCAAGCGCACCGTCTTGCTTTAAGAGGATATCTTCGGCTTGGTGCAGGTAACGCATGCGGTCTTGAGCAACAGCCGTTGATTTTGCCTGTGCAATTAAGCTGTCATAAGACGGATTCTTATATTGCGGGTTATTGTTACCGCCGCCGGTAAGGAACATATCCAGAAAATTAATCGGATCATTATAATCCCCAATCCAACCGTCCCGTGCCAGCACATAATCGCCATTCTTTCGCGTATCCAAAAATACCGCCCAATCTTGATTATTCAGCGTTACGGTGACATTGAGCGCCGTCAGCCACATGTTCTGCAAAGCTTCGGCAATCGCCCGGTGGGTATCATTGGTATTATAAATATATTCTACCACCGGAAAGCCTTGACCGTTCGGATAGCCCGCTTCAGCTAACAGTCGCCTTGCTTCGGCAACGTTGCTTTGATAATCAGCGGGCGCAAGACTGTAGTACGCACCGCCGGTTCTGCGGAAATCGCTTCCGGCACTGACGTCAGTCATGCCGGCAGGAACGAAGCCGTCGGCAGGTTTTTCCCCTGTCCGCGTGATCTGGTTGACAATGTAGTTTCTATCAATGCTCAAAGAAAAAGCTTTGCGGACTCGGGCGTCCGTAAAGGGTGCCCGTTGATTATTGATGCTTACATAGTACGTTCCCAAATAATCGGCAACGCTCATTTCTCCCGACGCAATTAACCGTGGAATTTCGTCAACGGGAACTTCTTCAATAAAATCTATTTCACCGCTGCGGAAGCCGGTGAGCTGTGCGTTTGCGTCGTCCATAAGGGCAAAACGAATCAAAGCAGGACCGTTGAGTGTTTCATAATAGTTGGGATTTTTTTCAAACAGCAAATAACTGTTATGCACCCATTCTTTCAAACGGTAGGGGCCGTTCCCAATATAGGTCGACGGACTGAATGTCCACTGATCTCCAACCCTATCGATAACATCTTTGCGTACGGGAAATGTTGCCGGAAACGCCATAATTTCATAGAAGAATGGACAGTCGTAGGTGATTCGCACTTCAAGGGTTCTATCGTTAACGGCACGGACTCCCAATTCACTCTTATTTTTGCTTCCAGCCATAATGTCGGTTGCGTTCACGACCATATCGATCATATAACTGTAATCTGCTGCCGTTGAAGGATCAACGAGCCGCTGCCATGAATAGACGATATCGCTTGCGCTGAACGGCTGCCCGTCTGACCATTTGAGACCGTTTCTCAATGTGAACACATAGGTAACCGTTCCGTCGCTATTGACTGTTTTAGTCGGCTCCCGTTCCGCAGTGCCGGGTACGGCTACCCCGATCCCGCGGCCGTTGTCAATAAATTTATATAAGCCTTCAAATGCGTGATGGAGATAAATTGCTCCGTCAACCGCAGAATTCAGCGCAGGATCAATGGTATTCGGTTCCGAACCCAAAACCGCAGTAAATTGACTGCCGGCAACCACCGTTGTTTGACGGTTTCCTGCTGCATACACGTTGAGAGCAATGAGCGATAAGAGTACCGCTACAACCTTTCTCATAATCTACCCTCCTCTGATACGTTTAATATCTATGAGCATAGAGATTTTTTGCTGTACAGTCAAGATATTCGAGGTCTGTCCCCGTTGGTTGGGAATCTGGTTGTTTGGAGGTCTGTCTCTGTTGGTCGGAATCTGGTTGTTCGGAAGTCTGTTCCCACTGGTCGGAGTCTGGTTGTTCGGAAGTCTGTCCTCATAAAAAAAGGGCTTTCCCCGCAGGAGAAGCCCTCGAACAGTTGATAACTACAAATTTTTTTATATCTTTTCAACATAGAATATTATATAGTAATTGTCTCGATCATAGACGTATGTAAATGCTGCAAT
This sequence comes from Treponema sp., assembly GCA_031273325.1. Lineage (GTDB taxonomy): Bacteria > Spirochaetota > Spirochaetia > Treponematales > Breznakiellaceae > BOBG01. The sequence goes on from JAISSB010000079.1 coordinate 2,325, forward strand.
AGCATTTCCGATTCTATTTAAATCTGAAATCCTAGTATTTGCGTCGCTCGGCGTCGAACCGTGTTGTGTTAAAAGAGTATATATATCCGCTTGCACTATACCGGTATCCGATCCCATAAATTCTACAGAATACTGGTTTAGTTGATTCCGCACATTTTTGATAGCATCAAACGTTTCTCTATTGGATTTGTCCACCGAATTAAAATTTGTTATTGATACTCTAAATGATTCGTAATAATAATATTGCGGTGTGGGTTCTTCCTTGCATCCGGTCACCATAACGCTCATTGCCACTAAAAGAGTAACATATCCAAACAATCCATACCAAGCTTTACTTTTCATAGAAATTTTCCTTTCGTAGTTTAAAAGCTCATTGCGGAGCGTTTAAAAATAAAAAAATCAGCTAACAGCCGATTACAACGCACCGCAGAACAGAGAACGTGAGAATGGTATTTTTAGATAAACTTAGTAAATTTAGGGATTCATCTGGGGGGGGGGGGGGATATTTACTATATATATACTGCTATACATTATGTTCCCCTCCTTATAAAGCATTGCAAAAACACATTAGAAAAGACAGTGACACTGTCTGAAATTACTATACCGTATCTCCTGCCTCATAACAATATTATTTCTAAAAAAACTTTTTTGAAAGGTTTAGAGGTCTGTCCCTGTTGTTGGCTTGCTTTTTTATGTAAAATCCATAAAATGGTATACATTATTCCATCATCTTGATGGATAAACATTTTTAAGGAGTAATTAATGGAAGCAAAATTTACCCCCCCCCCCCCAGACTTGTAAAAATTTCAATTCTTATTGTAATTATTGCTGTTTGTTTAGGCATAATTGGCTGTCAAAATAATGCCAGTGATGAACTAGGTACAACAAAAGGCTATGTTGACCATGCCACGTTAAATACCGGTTTGCCAATAATCATAATTAATACGGTTAATAGCGCCCCGATTACCAGCAAGGAAAATTATACAACGGCAGATATCCGCATTATAGACTCACATAATGAATCATATTGTTTGGAAACGACAACCGAAATACGCGGACGGGGAAATACAACGTGGGGTTATCCCAAAAAACCCTATAGAATCAAGTTTTTTGAAAAACAATCATTATTTGGGTATCAAAAGGCAAAAAGCTGGGTATTATTGGCAAATTATCAAGACCCGACATTAATAATGAATACAATCGCTTTTGAATTGGGGCAACGGTTCGGCTTGCCCTATACCAATCATTATGTGCATGTGGAATTGGTTTTGAATGGGGTGTACGAAGGGAGTTATGTCCTGACCGAACAGGTACAAGTAGGAAAAGGCCGGGTAGACATAGACGAAGATAATGGATTTCTTGTAGAACTTGATGTCTATTATGATGAAGACCCCAAATTCAGAACAAGCCGGTATGATTTGCCAGTAATGATAAAATCACCTGAAGATTTAGGGGATTATAGTTTTGTGGAAAACGCCATAAACGAACTGGAAACGGCATTAAGCAGCGACTCATTCCCTGAAAGCGGCTATCGGGATTTAATAGATATGGATACATTTATAGATTATCTATTGATAACGGAAATTGTGCGCAATGGGGAACTTGGGCATCCGAAAAGCACTTATATGTATAAAGACAAAAATGGAAAAATCAGTATGGGGCCGTTATGGGATTATGATTGGGCGTTTGGTTATGCCGGCGGTGGACATACATATTTTACCACTGCGGATGGAAGAATAATGGGGCATTCATTTTTTGCGCGGTTCTTTGATGATCCGGTTTTTCGGACAAAATATAAGGAACGGTGGAATGAGAAATACGAAGATATATTCAGTATGGGGGAGGAGGGGAATTATTTAGATATGATGGCAGTATCATTAGAAAAATCGCAAAGGGAAAATTATCGCGTATGGCAATGGAAGGATGCGGTTAATTATAGCCATGAGATAACAAAAATGAAAATATGGTGGAATGATAGAATAAGCTATTTGAATGAGGAAATAAACAAGTATTAAACTGCGCGTAACATGACTGTATAACTTCACCGCTTATACAGTCTTTTTTGTTTTACATCTTTTCAACTTTTCAACACAGAATATTACACAATAGTTATGATCTCTTCGAGGTCTGTCCCCGTCCCGCCCTTGAAGGGATACCCGGGATGTGGTAGCATGATGAGGTGAAAAAAGTTGTCCTTACCGGCATAAAACCAACCGGTACCCTCCATATTGGAAATTATTTCGGGGCTATCACTCAAGCTATCCGGTTGTCTCAAGACTATGACGCACGGTATTTTATTGCCGATTACCATGCGCTGAACACAGTGAAAGACCCGCGTATCCTTGCACAAGATATTCGTGGAGTAGCGGCGGGCTGGCTTGCGGCGGGACTGGATCCGGAGCGGGTTATTTTTTACCGCCAAAGCGCAATTCCGGAAACCTTTGAATTGACGACAATGCTCATGGCTTTTACTGCAAAAGGGCTGATGAATCGCGCACACGCATATAAGGCTGCGGTTCAAGAAAATGTCGAGCAAAACCGTGACCCTGACGCCGGCATTAATATGGGATTATACACATATCCCGTACTTATGGCGGCGGATATTCTGCTTTTTGACGCTGATATAGTCCCTGTGGGACGGGATCAAACACAGCATATTGAAATGACTCAAGATATTGCCCACACGGTAAACACCTGCTATGCCGAAGAGATTTTGCGGATCCCGCAGCCGTTTTTTCGGGAAGAAACGGCTGTTATACCCGGATTAGATGGGAGAAAGATGAGTAAAAGTTATGGAAATGCTATTCCGCTTTTTGCTTCAGAACAAGCATTAAAAAAATTGATTATGCGTATTCCTACGAATTCTCAAACAGTTGAAGAGCCGAAAGATCCTGCAACGTCTTCAATTTATCAGTTATACCGGTACTTCGCGACCGCAGAAGAACAACAAACCCTTGCTGCCCGCTACCGTGCCGGCGGTATGGGGTGGGGACATGCAAAAGAAGAACTGTACGCGGTCGTTAACCGGCTTTTAAAGCCGCTCCGTGAACGGTACACCGACATCATTGCAGACACTGTCCGTATTGATTCAATCCTTGCAGAAGGAGCCGAAAAGGCGCGCCCCATTGCCATTGCTACCGTGCGGCGCTTGAGAAAAGCAGCCGGAATAGATTGATTTACTGTTGGAAGAAGCTTAGTGTGCTGGAACAAAGACAGCTTCAATGAAAAATAATAGTATGTTAATATGAATCATAATGCGCGGAATAATTCGTACATGACTGGAGGAACTATGATGAAAACAAGTGAAATGAAACAAAAACCATCTCTGTCTTCGATTGATGATCGGGAAAAAGCTTTGGAAGCTGCCCGCGTTCAGATTGAAAAACAGTTTGGAACGGGTTCTCTTATGAAATTAGGGGACACTGCCCATGCCGAAGGTATCGAGGTAATCCCTTCAGGTTCTATTGTCCTTGACGAGGCGCTTGGAATTGGCGGTTATCCTCGCGGACGTATTATTGAAATTTATGGACCTGAATCGTCGGGTAAAACAACCTTAGCGCTGCATGCCATTGCAGAAGCTCAAAAACTTGGCGGCTCTGCTGCGTTTATTGACGCAGAACATGCCCTTGATCCGGTGTACGCCAAGAATTTAGGCGTTAATATTGATGAGTTGTGGGTATCTCAACCGGATACCGGCGAGCAAGCTTTGGAAATTACTGAAAGTCTTATCCGTTCCGGAGCAATCGACGTGATTGTTATAGATTCTGTTGCTGCGCTTACCCCTCAGGCAGAAATCGAAGGAGATATGGGGGATGCGCATGTCGGCTTACAAGCGCGGCTTATGAGTCAAGCATTGAGAAAATTAACTGCGACTATTGGGAAATCAAAAACGCTCCTCGTTTTTATCAACCAAATCCGCATGAAGATTGGCGTTATGTTCGGCAATCCGGAAACAACGACCGGAGGCAATGCCCTTAAATTTTATTCGTCTGTCCGCTTGGAAATCCGCCGGACTGAAACGATAGAAAAAGGGGACGCAGATGCTATTGGTAACCGGGCGCGTATCAAAGTAGTAAAAAATAAAGTTGCTCCCCCATTCCGGAAGGCAGAAGTTGAAATTCTGTACGGTAAAGGTATCTCTGCAGCCGGAGGCGTACTGGACCTTGCAGTGAAATATAACCTCATTGAAAAAAAAGGGGCATGGTATTCGTACGGAATAGACCGTGTTGGACAAGGACGGGACAACGCACGGATCTATTTAGAAGATAATCCTGCGCTTACTCAAGAGCTGGAAAAAAAACTTCGCACTATACTCTTCGTCAACCGTGAAGAAGCGGTACACCCCCACATGCCGGTAGAAGCCGTGGAGAAGGTAGCGGAAACGTTTGAAACTGTAACCGAAGGTGATGAATTTTAACGATCGGGTTATCATTGGATTAGGCTCTAATACCGGCGATTCAGTATCGATACTTTCCGGAGCGTGTGAGCATCTTAAGCGGTTACTGGAACAATTCCGGATGTCTTCATGGTTTGAAACAGAACCGCTTGAAATTTATAATCAACCGTATTTTATAAACGGGGCCGTCTCAGGTTTTTTTGGGGATAGCCCCGCTGTCTTACTTGAAAAGCTGCACCGTATTGAGCGGACTTTTGGCCGGGATCGCTCACAGGAAAAACGGTGGGCTGAACGGACGCTTGATTTAGATATTCTGCTCTTCGGCGACCGGTGTATTTCTGATATCGACCTTGAAATTCCGCACCCGCGCTTAAAAGTACGTGCCTTTGCGCTGATTCCTTTGTTAGAGTTAGAGCCGGAGGCACGGGAACCGTTGACCGGTATTCCGTACCGCACCATGCTTGATTCCCTAGAAAACCAAAAGGTACGAAAACTCTATGACTCGCTATGTTGAAGTACTGTTTAATCTTCCATTGAATCAAAGTTTTAATTATGAAACGGACAGTTCACAGAACGCTTGTTTTGGAAAACGGGTCGTCGTACCGTTTAATCACCGGGAATTAACCGGTTTTGTTGTAGCAGAACGAGAATCGGTTCCAGCTTCCGTGGCATATACGATTAAAAAAGTTTATCGGGTCATTGATTCGGAACCGCTTTTCGATGCCCGCGATTATGCGCTTGCACAATGGATTGCAAGCTTTTATTTCTGCACAGTAGGCCAAGCTCTTGCAACGCTTATGCCAAGCGGGCGGAAAATTGTCCCGCATATTGCAGCAGTTGACGACACCGAGCTTAACAGTTCAGGACTTGATCTATCGGAAGAGCAACAGTATGCATGCGATACAATTATTCACGCGCAAGATTCAACGATGTTTTATCTCTATGGAATTACCGGATCAGGAAAAACAGAAGTTTTTTTACACGTTGCATCACACTGTATAGCCAACGGGAAAAGTGTTATTTACCTTGTTCCGGAGATCAGTTTGACCTATCAAACGGCAGAAGCTATTCGTCAACGGTTTGGGGACAAAGCCGCAACACTCCATTCAGCATTAACGACAAGCGAACGGTTTGCCCAATGGCTCCGAATCCGACGGGGAGAAGCGCCTATTGTTATTGGACCGCGAAGCGCTGTCTTTGCTCCGGTACAAAATCTTGGATTGATTATTATTGACGAAGAACATGACAGTTCATACAAATCGAGTGACACTCCCCGGTACCACGCACGGCAAGTGGCAATGCACCGGTGTGCGGTCGAACATGCAACCTTAGTTATGGGATCGGCAACTCCTTCCGTTGAAGCATGGAAATCTATGGAAAACGGTAGTATTCAAAGATTTACCTTAACGAAACGGCTTTCCGGCGGCGAGCTTCCGCATGTTCACATCGTGAATCTCAATCAAGCAACCGGCTGCCTCAGTATGACGCTTAAAGAAGAAATTCGAAAAACGGTAGCAATGGGTAAACAAACGATTCTGTTTCTTAACCGGCGCGGTTTTACGTACCATTACCGGTGCACAGTCTGCGGCTATGAGTTGGTATGTAAACACTGTTCGGTAGCATTAACCTATCATAAGAGTTTGGGGCAAGCAGTATGTCACTACTGTGGCTATCGGGTAGAAGCTCCGCGTATATGTCCGGTTTGCGGTTCTCTTGACGCAAAATATGTTGGATTCGGTACCGAATTGATTGAAGAGGAGGTACGTGCAAGCTTTCCTCATTTAAGGATAATCCGTATTGATGCTGATAACGCTGATAAACGAACAGTCCACGCAACCCTTAACCTGTTTAAAGCAGGTATGTATGATATTTTACTCGGCACTCAAATGGTGGCGAAAGGGCTTAATTTTCCCGGTGTACGGCTTGTTGGAGTTGTTTTGGCAGATATCGGACTCTATGTACCTGATTTTAGAGCTTCAGAACGGACATTCTCATTGCTCGTACAAGTAGCTGGTCGTTCCGGACGGTTTTCTCCTGACGGTATTGTCATTGTACAAACATTCCGTCCTACGGATCCTTCGATTCAAAGTGCATGCGCCCTTGATGCCGAAGGCTTTTTTGCAAGCGAGCTTAAACATCGTCAAGAAACGTCGTTCCCACCTTACAGTCGGCTTATTCGTTTTACTGCGCGTTCTTCAAAAAGTGAGTGGGCGTTCAGTGCGCTCGATACACTCGCGCATATTTTAAGACCTTTGATGCCGCAGGACGCCGATATGCTTGGTCCTGCTGAATGTCCGATAATGTTGATTGCACGGAAGTACCGTTGGCATTTATTGCTCCGTGGACAAACGATGAAAACGCTGCATACCACGGCACGCACTGCGTTAGCCCAGTACAGTAGGCAATCTGATAAGCGTGTCTATCTTGAAGTAGATGTTGATCCAGTTGCTATACGCTGATTGAACTCAGCAAAACGCCTCATGGAGAATCTCAAAAGCTGCTTCGGTGGTAATCGTCCACGGTGAAAATGCTACAAATCCCATACTTTGAGCTGCTTGAGCAAGAGGCATTATCTTATCAGTTGGTAAATTAAGGTCTTTAAACTGGGCGCTCACGTTAAGGTGATGCATATACTGCCGGATAGCACCGACAGCTCTCTCTGCAGTGTCTGAAACGGATTCCCCTGCAACTGCTTCTTCCATAATTTTTGCCACGGTGGCAATTTTTTCAGGGCGCACTGTGATCAAACGCTCCATAATCGAAGGAAGTATAATAGTTGTACACCATGATTTTGAAATCGGAAATCGTCCGTTGACGCTGTGTGAAAGAGCAATTCCAAGACCGGGAGCGCTCAACATCGTTCCAAGTGCCATCGACAGTCCGGCATTTATAGAAAGTTCGGCAATATTACCGAGATCGTTCCCGCCGATATTGCGGATCAATTGACTGTAGAGTGCGATTGCCCGTTCAAGGAGCGTATCTGATATAAAATTTGCCCTCCGTGAACAGTATGCTTCAACAGCGCAGCAAAAACCGTCGAAAGCCATAGTTACTGCAAAGCTACCTGCCATTGATTCTGCAAGTTGACCGTCGAATAGAACGGCAGCGCACAGTTTCCGCGGGGCTTTTACCTGTTTAATAATGCGGTCGCGGGGATCAACGACGATAAAATAATCGGTAAAAATAAACGGATCGCGTCCGGACGTTGGAATCCCCACGTAAGGAATACAGTTGAGCGTTGAATGTTCTCCATCAAGGATTTCAAAAAGCCCATTATCAGAGGCGCTCAGTATCGCGCACAGCCTGGCAATAGCTTGTGTTTTTAAGCCGCCGAAACCAATGATAAGAGAACAACGGCCGCTGTTGGCAAGTTCTGATGCCTTTTCCGCGATGTCAGCAGTTGCTTGAGCGGGAACTTCATCAAACACAATAGCTTCAACGCTTGAATCTTTGAGAATGTTTACTAAACGCTCAATGCATTGATTACTGTGGAGATTACGTTCTGTAACGATAAGCGCTCGGTTTCCAATTGCTTCACACACTATCCCCGCACGGTTCAATGTGCCGACGCCGACAATAATGTCAGGATCAATGCTAAATACTATATCTTTCATACAAAGTTTTGAAAAACTATACTATGCCGTACGAAAAAGTTCAAGTCATAGTTGCAAAAACGCTCGGTGAAAAATAAAAGGGGACGGACCCCATTCAGAGGTCTGTCCCCTTAGTTCCTGTGCTATCTATGCACACGTTAATGAAAAACAGGCAAGGTCTGTCCCCACGGACATTTCTTTACCGCGCCCTATAGTTCCAGCTATTGGCTCCAGCTCCAGTTATTGCCGTTGTAGGTATACGTCCCCGCCTTTTTGCCGTTGTCGTTGTAACAGCCAGCCAGTCCACCGTCAAATGCAACACCATCAACTACTACATCCGCTCCAATAGTCACGCTGGTCAGTGGATTGTCTCCAAACGCCCAATCACCAATAATTTTAACCGAGTCGGGGATGGTAACACTGGTCAGTTTATTGGTGTGAAACACCCAATTCCCAATAGAGGTAACCGAGTCAGGTATGCTCACGCTGGTCAGTTGATTACCTCCAAACGCCCCATCCCCAATAGAGGTAACCGATTCGGGAATAGTAACACTGGTCAGTTGATTGCCTCCAAACGCCGATTTTCCAATAGAAGTAACACTACTTCCTATGTTCACGCTGGTCAGTTGATTTTC
>JAISSB010000080.1 GCA_031273325.1 Treponema sp.
CGACCGTTTTGAAAAATCAAACGACCGTTTTGAAAAGTGGCACGGGGTCTGTCCCCAGAGAACGGGAATGAAAAAAGAGGGGTATGGCACTATAGCTTTAATTATTGAAGCTTTTTTAAATAATTCCCACGAGTATGAGCGGGATAGGCCTTTTAATATCCGTCAGACATAGAACGGTTGATGTCTCGCTGATACAGTTCTTGATAGGTGAAACTGCGTGTTTTAAGTTTTTCTTTTATCTCTTGAGTAAACGGGAGGTAGCGCCAGAAAATTCCCCTTAACTCTTTACTTAACCGGGGAATGCCTTCGCTTTCTTTCGTAATCCACTGTATATAATCCTGAATAAAAAGTTCCTTTAAATCACCTTTGAGTTTCTTATCGGTACAATACATATAGTAGTTGCCCGTCAACCCTTCGTCCATCCAATGAAACGAAGCTTTTTCTTTTGCAACTTGCCACCGGAAATCGCCGATTGCTGACAAAATTGCTATTTGAAGATTTCGCGGATAGAGCGGAAGTGCAATACGCCCGCGGCTTGTCGCACGATTGTGGCGGTCAAACGGTTCCCAGCAGATACCGCTGTCGCCGTAACTGGGAATAAGAATCGTAAACGGAACAATGCGGTTCTTCTTTGTTTTATACATACGGCAAAATACTTCAGGATCAATACTTTCAATCCACGTAAACGTCGTCAGTACATTTTCACGGAACGCAACATTGTCAGCAGAAGAACGGAAATATTCACTAGTCAGTATAGGGAAGTGATTTCCCTGCCGCCCCGCCATCATTTTTGCCATCTGCCGTATCGATTCAAATTCGGACAGTATAACCTTAATGTCTACTCCCGTCTTTAACGCGTTCCCTTCCGCCTTAAGCCGTTCTTTGATAGTATATGCGTCGGTGCGTGCTTGCTCAAAATCCCGAAAAAGCGCCGTTTCTTCACGGTCTATTTTCAGTAATTCTTTGAGAATATCTTGAATACTCATGATTGTCTGGCGCTGACTGTCCGTATACGGATATACCACATTCGGTATGTCTTCAAAACTTGTCTGCTCCGTAATAGCTTCAACATAGGTTTGTAACAGTGTTTCGTTACTCACACGGGTGCTGCTTGCCTTTTGTAATAAAGCTTTTGCTGCTTCCAATTTCCCGGTAGCACGCTCAAATTGCTGAGTAATCTGTGCAATTCCTGTGCTTTTAACCCGCACTTCGTCTGTAGATGACTTGTTAATATTCCCGATTCCGACGTCTTTAAACCATTCATCAAGATAGTACACCGGTTGTTTATATTCATTTTCAACGATCAGCTTGGCAAAGAAATCCTTTGCTTCGCTATTCAAAAGCGCAGGGTGAATAATGCCGAAACGGAGCATATTTCTCTTCGGCTCAGACATGCTTCCCCCTACCTCTGGTACCGTATCCCGAAAAAACTCCCAATACGCCGGAATTATCTGTTGCCGATAGATCCCTCTGTCATGCACGTCAGTTGTTCCTGCATATTTCTGCAACAGTTCGTTGATTCGGGTGCTGCTGTCTTTTCCTTTTGTGAGTACGAGGGAATAATATTTCGGATCAGCAAAGACAGTCGTCGGGTTTTCTTCAAACCGTTTGCTTATGTCCGGAAATTTTTCTTCAATGATGTTAGGAGTTTTTTCGTCAACACTTTCTGTTTCTTCTGTTTCTTCAATGAACTCGTCAGTTTCAAGAAATATATCGTCGTCCATGTCCAGATTATCGAAATCGGGATCTATTTCCGGTGTGTGTTTGTCTTCTGCCATTTCGTTCTACCTCATACATTAATCTATGTATTAAATAATTATAATGTCAAGTTACAATGCTTGAAACCTTTGGGGACAGACCTCGTTTAAGAGCGGCAATCCCTGTTCCTGCTTTGACTTTGGGGACAGTCCCCATACAAAAAGCGACAATCCCTGCTACAGATCCGCTAGATAACCGTGCAGCGTTGCTACCCGTTTGAGTGCTTCTGTCTGTTTAAGCGTTTCTTGCTGCACAATAGCAGCCGGAGCATTGGAACGAAACTGTTCGTTTGATAATTTCTTTTCAAGCTGTTCGATATAGTTTTTGTCCCGTTCAAGCTCTTTCGTCCATTTGCTTATAAGATAATGCCGATCAACCGATTCTGTGACAAAGACAAATACCTCAATACCGTTCCCCATAAGCCCAATAGATCCGTCTGGACGGCGGTCTGCCCACGTTAATGCGCTGAGCGCTGCGCGTGCCTTGATAAAATCGCTCTGTTCATGAAAAAACTGCTGGTCCGGCGTATGAATAGCAACCCGAAGCATCGTTTCAGGCGGCAGCGTACATGCGCTCCGAAGAGTCCGAATCAACCGGATAGACTCTTGCACTGACGCAAAACAACGTTCCAGTTCCGCATTATCACGGGACGGATCAAAGACCGGATAGGGCGCTGTTATCAGGAGATCCGTTGTTGTCGGCAACTTCTGGTAAATTTCTTCGGTAATCAACGGTAAAAACGGGTGAACCAAACGGAGCGATTCAGAAAGCACTGCAAGTAATACCGTTACTGCACGGTCTTTTTCCTCGTCGGCCGTTTGTTTGAACGAAAGCTTTGCCGCTTCAACATACCAATCGCAGAGATCATTCCAAAAGTATTCATAAACTGCTTGAGCCGCTTCGTTATACCGATACGATAACAGCGAATCAGACACCACGCGTGCGGCAGTATTCAGGCGGCTATAGATCCATCTATCCGTCGTACGCAAGGTCGGCGCTTCAACGAGCGACCGTCCCTCCAAATTCATCAATATATACCGGCTCGCATTCCAGATTTTATTTGCAAATTTCGATCCAATCTTGAACGATTCCTTATCGATCAGAATATCCTGCCCCTGCGCACAGAGGAAAACCAAGGTAAATTTAAGGGCATCAGCGCCGAATTCTTCAATGATTTCTAAGGGATCAATACCGTTGCCCAGACTCTTGCTCATCTTCCGCCCGTGCGAATCTCTTAACAGTCCATGAATATACACGTCGCGGAACGGCACTTGCCCGGTACATTCAAGCCCCGCCATAATCATACGGGAAACCCAAAAGAATATAATATCATAGGCGGTAATTAACGTTGTTGTTGGGTAAAATGTGTGAAAATCGTCTGTTTCCTCCGGCCAGCCAAGGGTACTGAACGGCCAAAGCCAACTGGAAAACCATGTATCTAAGACGTCCGGATCCTGAACGATATGGGGCGAACCGCACTGGGGACAAACTGTTGGAGTCTCTTTTGCTACGGTCAGTGCCGCGCATTCACTGCACGTCCATGCGGGGATACGGTGTCCCCACCACAACTGCCGGCTAATACACCAATCGTGAATAGTATTAAGCCAATGCTCAAACGTATGTTCCCATTTCTTTGGATAAAAGATCAGGTCTCCCGCCCGCCACCGCTCAAGGGCTTTGTCTGCAAGAGGGCGCATCCGCACAAACCACTGCTGGGACAGCAACGGTTCAATGACGGTCCCGCACCGGTAACAGTGTCCCACGGCGTGCGTCAGCAGTTCTTCTCGAACAAAGAGATTTTCTTTTTTAAGATCGGTAATAACCGCGCTTCGTGCGTCCATAACGGTGAGTTTTTGATACGGTTGGGGGACGTTTTCGTTCAGGGTTCCGTCCGGATTTAGGATATTGATCACCGGCAGCCCGTGGCGGTGGGCAATGTTCCAATCTTCGATTGCATGCGCCGGCGTCACTTTAAGTGCTCCCGTTCCAAATTCTTCAGCAACAACCGGGTCAGCAATAATAGGAATCGTCCGTCCGGTCAACGGCAGTTCAACGGTCAATCCAACGAGGGAACTATACCGGTGATCATGCGGATTCACCGCAATTGCCGTATCCCCCAGCATCGTTTCCGGGCGGGTTGTTGCAACTTCCAGAAAGCCGTTCCCGTTTGACAGCGGGTAGTTAATATGATAAAGCGCACCGGGTTCGTCGCTATGTTCAACTTCGTCGTCTGACAGCGCCGTTGCACACGACACACACCAATTAACCAAATACTGCCCTTTATAGATCAGATCCTGCTCGTAGAGGCTGACAAAAACGTCGCGCACTGCACGGGAAAGCCCTTCGTCCATAGTAAACCGTTCCCGCGACCAATCAACGCTCGAACCCATACGGGCAAGTTGTTCAGAAATAATGCGGTGATGTTCTTCTTTTACCTTCCACGTTTCTGCAATAAAGGCGTCCCGCCCCAGTGCATGACGGGTTAAGCCGCGATCATGCAACTTTTTTTCCACGACGTGCTGGGTTGCAATGCCGGCGTGGTCTGTCCCCGGTACCCACAGGGTCGGCTCACCGCGCATACGGTGGAAGCGGATTACAACATCAATCAGCGACATAACCAGCCCATGACCAACGTGCAGAATTCCCGTTACATTCGGCGGCGGTATGACAATAACAAAGGGTTTTTTCCCCGGCGCACCGTGGGGTTCAAAGGCTTTTTTTTGTTGCCAGAGTGCATAGATTGCTGATTCAAAATGGCGGGGATTAAATGATTTTTCCAATTCTATCGCGTGCATAGATTCCTCTTTTTCAAAAAGTATAGGGGATAGCAGCCGATCATTCAAGCTTGCACTATGCTCCGGACATTTATAAAGAAAGAAGCATTACGAAATCTGCACGTATTAGCAGGAGAGGTCTGTCCCCGTGGTTTCAGCCGGTGTAGCTATTTACAATCCACTGGGCTTGTCCCAGGTGTAGTTGAAAAATTGTTCTGGCGTTACTATTTCAATGGTGCTATTACGAAAATCAGCTTTATTCCTTGTTATGATATATTCTGCAGAAATACTTTTCCCTGCGATATATTGAATCGAATCCTCAAAATCATCCCACTCAATATCTAATGCTTCATAAATATTGTTATCAGTAACTGTAGCAACATATACAGTTTGCAATAGTTTTTTCAATAAATCAAATACGGTATGTTTATTTTTATATACCCTGTTGGTAATATAATTAATATATATCCGTTACGGCTGAGGCTGAAACATAACTTTCAATAATTTTCTTTTCAGATAATACAATAATTTTAGCTGCTTCTTCATAATGAAGATGTCATTTTAATAATGAATCAAGTACAATATTAGTGTCAATTAATACTTTCATATTTATATAACCGTTCAGAACGAATTTCGTCAAGGCTCATATCTGTACATGGAATAGTCCCTATTAATGATTGCGTAATAGATCCTACTAACATTTCATCTATCATTTTTCTTGTTAATTTTGGTCTTGATTTTTCGTCAACTATTGGTAACACAATAATTTCCACCTTTTTATCTTATACTATACTTTTTCAATATACTCAACAAAGTTCAAAAAAGACAGTTAAAAAAGCTTGTACAACAAAGGGGACAGACCCCTTTGAAGTCTGTCCCCTTTTCTGTGCTATGCACACGTTAATGAAAAACAGGCAAGATCTGCCCCCACGGACATCTCTTTACCGTGCCTAGTAGCTCCAGCTCCAGTTATTGCCGTTGTAGGTATACGTCCCCGCCTTTTTGCCGTTGTCGTTGTAATAGCCAGCCAGCCCAGTGTCAAATGCAGCAGCATCAACTGTTACACCCGCTCCAATAGTCACGCTGGTCAGTTGTTGATTGCCTCCAAACGCCCAACGCCCAATAGTGGTAACCGAGTTGGGGATAGTAACGCTGGTCAGTTGATTATTGCTAAACGCCCCTTGACCAATGGAGGTAACCGAATTGGGAATGTTCACGCTAGTCAGTTCATTTTTGTCAAACACCCCATCCCCAATAGAGGTAACCGAGTCGGGGATAGTAAGGCTGCCGGTCAGTCGATTGTTTGCAAACGCTCCTTCTCCAATAAAGGTAACCGAGTTGGGAATGTTCACGCTGATCAGTCGATTGCCTCCAAACGCCCCATCCCCAATAGTCTCAACCTTATTTCCTATGCTAACACCGGTCAGTCGATTGTCTCCAAACGCCCAATTCCCAATAGTGATAACCGAGTTGGAAATGTCCACGCTGGTCAGTTGATTACCTCCAAACGCCCACTCCCCAATAGAGGTAACCGATTCGGGAATAGTAACACTGGTCAGTTGATTGCCTCCAAACGCCGATTTTCCAATAGAAGTAACACTACTTCCTATGTTCACGCTGGTCAGTTGATTTTC
>JAISSB010000086.1 GCA_031273325.1 Treponema sp.
ATTGTGGGAAAGTAGGTAATTGCCAGGTCTTTTTTATTCCCCTAAAAATTATCTAAACTTATAATGAACTATAGCTTGAACCGCTTCTTCTATATTAGAATATATCCCTAACCTAGTAGCAGCAATCACTGCATTACCAGCTAACTCACCATCACAAATATCTGGTATAATTAATGTACAACCAATGCTTTTCGATCTAATAGTATTCCATATATGACTTTTTCCTTGTCCTCCGGAAATGCGCATTTCATGAATGAAGAAACCGTGTTTTTTAAATATATCTAATATATCCCGTACATTCTGCATCATTTTTTCTAGAATTACTTTTCCCTGTTGAGCATGTTCATTTTTATTATTTAATATGTTTTGTAATGTTTCTTCATAACTTTGGTCTTGTTGTTGAGTATCGAACCGATATCGGTCAAATAAAATTCCAGATTCAGGAATAATACCACTTAAATTCCATAGTCCTTCTATTGGGCTTGGTAATAAACGAAGAGCAGGAATATGTACTGGATCAGATATACAAAGATTTATTCCCTCTGAACTACCCGCGCGGTCACACACAATTCCAGGTTCAATAGTTCCTGTTCCAATAAGTGCTGCAACAAAATCAGGTACTCCAGCGATAATAGGAATACCTGACCATAAGCCGATAATTGCTCCCATAGGCACAAAATGAGGAAATTTCTTTATATCAATACCATAATAGTTACACTGTTCTTCATCCCAGTAAGACGTACGATACGCGGAAGTTGGTAGCACTGTTACAGCTTCTGCACCAAGTCGCCAGGCAAGCCATTCTTGAGCTGAAATAAAAAAATGGACATTTTTGTATGCTTCCGGTTGATTGTGTAACATATGTGCGACATATGGTAAAAAAAGTGAAGAAGTTCTCGTTGAAATAAGATGATTGTCATACCAATAGAGAGGTTTCAACGAAAGACCCGATTTATCAACCGGTACTAACGTTGGTCCGTTACTCGAAATACATACCGCATATGGAGTCGGCAAAGATAATTTTTTGAGTATACGAAAAAACGCCTTTTCCCATTCAACAGCTTGAGAAGCAATGGGATAATATTCACGAGCAAAAGCTAATTGATATCCATCTACGCGTATTGAAGCAACTTTAAGAGAAGAAGTACCAATATCAACACAAAGAATACTACGTTCCATATCATATTATTGTATAATCAATTTTTGATTTTGCTATACATGGGGAAACTAAAATTTACTTATAACATAATATTAACAGCTCTATTTGTCAATTATATATTTTTAAAGATTTCCCAATATTCAGAACTTTTTCAAAAACCTCTTGATTTTTTTGTACGAGTGCATTAACATTAATACAATAGCCGGCGTGGTGAAATGGTAGACACGGTAGACTCAAAATCTACTGTCCGCAAGGACATCTCGGTTCAAGTCCGAGCGCCGGTATATATGTTAGTTTCAGAATTTGGTATCCCTATCAGAACGCTTAAAGCACATATTTTTTCAGCTTGGGGGCGTCTTTGAGAACGCTCACTTCAGTAAACGTATAGCTGCCATTGAGCAAAAAATAACAGAGACAAGTTTTTGGGATAACCCTGCGATTGCTGAAAAGTATATGGCAGAACTTAAACATTTGAAATCACGTTCTGATCCATGGAGTGCCTTAAAAAACGGTATCGAAGACCTTGAAACACTCTATATACTGGCCGTTGAAGCTCAAGAAGAATCGCTTACAATAGAACTTGAATCAACACTCAATGATCTTTCTCTTCGCTACGAGAAGCAAAATTTAATCGAATTAATGTCTGGAGAAGTTGATCAAAACGGTTGTTTTCTGAGTATTCATTCGGGAGCAGGAGGAACTGAAGCTTGTGATTGGGCATCAATGCTTTACCGTATGTATGTACGTTGGGCAGAACGTCATAATTTTGCTATGGAGGAAATTGATCAACTAGAGGCGGAGGGTGGTATAAAATCAGCAACGGTAAAAATTGAAGGAGCTTATGCATACGGTTATCTTAAAGGAGAATCAGGAGTTCATAGACTTGTACGAATTTCTCCTTTTGATTCTAATGCACGAAGACATACAAGTTTTGCTTCTGTATATGTTTTTCCTATTTTAGACGATTCTATAGAAATTGAAATTCACTCAGAGGATATTCGCGTTGATACTTACCGTTCTAGTGGAGCTGGAGGACAACATGTCAATAAAACAGATAGCGCAGTGCGTTTTACTCATTTACCCACGGGCATTGTTGTTGCATGTCAAACGGAACGAAGTCAAACAATGAATAAAGCAACCGCGATGAGTATGTTAAAGTCACGATTATATGAGTACTACCGACAAGAAAAAGAAAAAGAGAGTGAAAAGTTCGCTCAAGAAAAAAAAGACATTTCATGGGGTAATCAAATCCGTTCTTATATTTTTCAACCGTATACTTTAGTGAAAGATTACCGTACAAAAACAGAAACTGGTAATATTCAAGCTGTTATGGATGGAGACATTGATTCTTTTATTGAAGAATATTTGCGTTTTGTATGGTCACATAATGTCTAATTTTGTTTGAGGCTATCTATTTGACTAGCGATCATTCCTCCAAGCATTAAAGCAAATCCAATTATTAAAGTTAATGTTAGTTGTTCATTCAATAAAAGAATACCGCCAATTGCAGCAAATAAACCTTCAAGGCAAAGGATGATAACCGCATGTGTTGGCTGTGCATCCCGTTGAGCAACAACCTGTAAAGTATAAGCAATCCCCACTGACCCAAAACCACCGTAGAGAACTGGAACAAGTGCTCCATGAAGAATGGAACTGAGATGTGGATCTGCAATAAGTTTATTGAAATTTAACCAGGAAAACAACCCCGATTGAAGATACTCTGGAAAGAATTGAACAACAAAAGGCTCTACGTATGATTCAATACTCACAGCTGCAATAAGAGAAAAAATACCGCACCAAAAAAATTGCCCACTTGAAAATACCACTGGATCAATATGAGTTTGTTGCATAAAACGGTCGATAAGGAGTACATGCATCGTCCAGAAACACGCACTTACAAGTACAAAAACATCTCCGGGATTGAATGAACTTGCCTGTCCTAAAAGGCTTATACAGTAGAGACCAATCAACGTACATACTACCCCAAACCATGTTAAAGCACCAATCTTTTTCCCCCAGAATATTCCCACAATGGGTACAAAAATGACATAGAGGCCTGTAATAAACCCTGCATTACCAGCAGTTGTTACCATCATGCCTAGCTGCTGAAATGTGACTGCTAAAAAAAGGCATATTCCGGTAATTAACATAGCCTTGAAAGCAACAACATGAGCATGGCGATAAATTATAAACGGAATTAATAGTAAAACCCCAAGAGGAAAACGTACTGCATTGTACGTAAAAGGCCCAATGTATTCCATTCCGCTTCGTTGGGCAACAAAACCAAGACCCCATATCAATGCAGTTAATAACAGAAGGAAATCTGCTCTCAAACTTTTTATATTCACTGTTCACTCCACAGAAACTTTCCAATAAAACACAATTACTGTATATCAGTTTAAACAATCTCCGTTTTGAAAGGCATTAACTAACGAAATATATGCAAGTTTTGCTGCTTCTTGTTCAGCACGTTTTTTACTTTTTCCTATTCCCGGTCCAAAAATAGTTCCCTCAACTTCTACTTCTATTGAAAAAATAAGATTATGTTCTACTCCTGACTGAGATAACAGTTGATAACACGGTATCGTCTGGCTAGTACGTTGAGTCCATTCTTGAAGA
The DNA here is from genome assembly GCA_031273325.1 of Treponema sp. Classification (GTDB taxonomy): domain Bacteria; phylum Spirochaetota; class Spirochaetia; order Treponematales; family Breznakiellaceae; genus BOBG01. The sequence continues at coordinate 3,779 of JAISSB010000086.1, forward strand.
AGAGACTTGTAATCTTTTTCATAGGGATTTTTTGCTACCTTATCAAGTTCCGGCTCTATAAAGAGAGCAATAAATTTCTGTACCGTTTCATATCCTGAGTCAAGGTATAGCGCAGCGAAGAGTGCTTCAAGTGTGTCTGCAAGTATAGCCGGTTTCATTCTTCCTCCAGAACATTCTTCTCCATGACCAAGTAGCAGCACGGTGTTAACTCGTGCTCGAATAGCAAATTCACAAAGAGTACTCTCAGAAACGAGAATTGATTTTATTTTTGCTAGGCTACCTTCCGTTTTATCCGGGAAATATTTGTAAAGTACTGCTGCAGTCACAGCACCAAGTATTGCATCACCTAAGAATTCAAGTCGCTCATTATTTTCTTTAAACTGTGACTCATTGGAGACTGAGCGGTGTGTAAGAGCAAGATTCAATAACTTTATATCATAAAAACAAATATTCAATGATTTTTGAAAAGTCTCAAGCGCTACTAGCCGTGCCGCATCAATCGGTGGAAGTTCATTTTCGTTGAGATTTGATAAAGTTGTATGCGTCACGTACTGTTTCAAACTCATTTGCTTTTTCATCAGGAATTTGAATACCCATTTCTTCTTCAAGGGCATAAACTAACTCATAGGTATCTAAACTGTCTGCCCCTAAATCCTGGCGAAATGATGCATCCAATGTAACTTTGCCTTCATCAATCTCTAATTTAGAGGCAATTAATTTTCTTATCTTGTCAAATAATTCTTCCATAAGCGTGTAACTCCTATACAAATTTTTTATGCTTTAGCGATAATTTGCCGACCACGATAAAATCCGCACTTTGGGCAGACACGATGTCGCAGTACTCTGTTACCACATGTTGGACATTCAACTAAATACGATTCTTCTAATTTCATGTTAATAGATTGCCTTCGTCGTGTCCGCGCTTTTGATGTTTTATACCGAGGGACTGCCATAAAGTCCTCCTTGTTAAAAAAATATCTATGCAGATATCAGATATCATTATAATACCTAACTGTAGATTCTATTTTAAACTAACATAAAGTGGCTTTTGTGTCAAGCTAAAATTGGACGGTTTTGGAGCTGTAAAAGAACTGCTTGAGGAACCAAAGTCGATATGTCTCCACCGAAATGCAAAATTTCTCTAACTGCTGAAGAACTAACAATACTCAATGAAGGGTCACTTATGAGAAAACATGTCTCAACATATGGTTCAAGGATACGGTTTATCCTAGCAATTTCTGCTTCGTAAGAAAAATCTTCGCTATTTCTAAGTCCTCTAACAATAACTTTGGCATGATGTGCTTTCATAAAATGAACAACTAGCGAGTCACACCGTTCAACAAAAACATTTGCCCATATAGCAGTTTCTTTTTGTAAGATAACAATACGTTCTTCAACGGTAAATAACAATATTTTCTGCCTATTTTCTGCAACAATAACAGTTAATTTATCGAACAACCGTGCTGCTCGTTCAATAATATTCAGATGACCAAAAGTAAGAGGATCAAAAGTCCCCGGGAAAACTGCATGAATCATTGTACTAACTATATCTAAATAGTTATAAAATTATCAATGTTATGGTCTGACTACTAGGTTAGGGATATATTCTAATATAGAAGAAGCGGTTCAAGCTATAGTTCATTATAAGTTTAGATAATTTTTAGGGGAATAAAAAAGACCTGGCAATTACCTACTTTCCCACAAT
>JAISSB010000093.1 GCA_031273325.1 Treponema sp.
GACAGACCTCTAAGCTAAACAGGACAGACCTCTAAGCTAAACAGGACAGACCTCTAAGCTAAACAGGACAGACCTCTAAGCTAAACAGGACAGACCTCTAAGCTAAACAGGACAGACCCCAAGCTAAACAGGACAGACCTCTAAGCTAAACAGGACAGACCCCAAGCTAAACAGGACAGACCTCTAACTAAAACAGGGGACAGACCCCAAGCTAAACGGGGACAGACCTCAAGCTAAACAGGACAGACCTCTAAACTAAACAGGACAGACCTCAAGCTAAACGGGGACAGACCTCTAAGCTAAACGGGGACAGACCTCTAAACTAAACAGGACAGACCTCGTGTGGAGAGCTTGTAAAAAAATGTTAAAGAAACTACACTGCTGACAATGGGTTTTATACAATTTCTTATTTCTATAGCAACACTTGTGCTCCTCATTCCAACGCAGACAGCCGAAGAAGTCGTTGTTCCCCCGTCCCCTCAAGCTATTATGGGCTCTGGACTCATTCCCGCCGACTATATGGCGCTCTTTCTTATGAAAGAACATCCGGTGTTAAGTCCGCAGTTTAGTACCGCGTTTGCAGCGATGTATGTTGAAGAAGCCGCGTATGAAGGGGTTAACCATGACATTGCATTTGCTCAAATGTGTTTGGAAACGGGGTTTTTGCGCTTTGGCGGTCTCGTAAAACCGTATATGAATAACTTCGGCGGCTTAGGAGCAATCAGCGCCCAACAGCCCGGAGAGCGGTTTCCGGATATCCGCACGGGAATCCGCGCCCAAATACAGCACCTCAAGGGCTATGCAACGCAAGACGACCTTGTTCAGCCGTTGGTTGACCCGCGCTACCGGTGGATACGCCGCGGCGTAGCTCCAACGATTGCAGAACTTGCCGGTACATGGGCGACAGACCGTTTGTATGCAACAAAAATCACGAATATTCTTAAGCGTATGTACGAGTATGCGTATAGCATTCGCACTAAAACTCACACCGTCAAATCGGCAGTTCAGGATTTTTAGCAGCGCTTCCCCTATTTCACAGTATCTCGATAATGCTTGACCGCTCCCGATAATCACTCTAGGATATTCCTATGGAAAAACGATTCAACGAGAGTAAAGCTGCACGAAGAACCAGAGCGTTTTCGGGAGACAGTGATGCAGATAGATGATCCTTCCGTACAGTGCAATTTTCAGGAATTAGCACAGATTCTTGCGCGCACAGACGATAGCACATTAATTGAGTCGTTTTTACGGTCGCTGTTCACCCCCGCAGAAATAGTAGATATTGCGGCACGGTGGGCGTTAGTGAAGGCACTCGATAAAAAAATCCCCCAACGGGAAATAGCAAAACAATACGGTATTTCCCTATGCAAGATCACGAGGGGTTCAAGAGAACTGAGAGCGCCCGATTCCCCATTCCGCCAAATATTAGAGAGACAGTGTTCGGACGGGGAATAACAGCCAGTTTAATAGCTAGCTGAACAGAGACGGCACCGCAAAGCGCCTTTTTGTCCCGCATACAATTGCATAGTTTCATGGTCTTAAGGTATACTAGAAGCATGGCACGGTTCGTTATTGGGCGTATTATCGCCGCTTGTTGTATCATTGTCGTTGTTCTATTCAGTATCGCTTTAGGCTGGTCGGTAGCGGAAACAGTGAACGTACAGAGTCAAGAGAATTTCCTTGAATTCCACCCTGCCTTGCCGACAAAGATTCTTGATGTGAACGGCACGGTGATAACAGAATTTTCAGCAGAAGAGAAGCGTGAATTAGTTTCTCTCAATGAGTTACCCCAACATCTGATCCATGCGGTGCTTGCCCGTGAAGACCCGACATTTTACACCCATTACGGCTACAGCATACGCGGCATTGCACGGGCGTTTTATGGGGTGCTCACGCACCAAAACCTTGGCGGCGGCTCAACGATTACCCAGCAGGTTGCAGGAACCTTATACACAAACCGGGCAGAACGGACCTTTTCACGAAAAATCCGTGAACTGTGGTGGGCGCTTCAAATGGAACGGCGCTACAGTAAGAATGAAATTTTAGAAATTTATTTGAATTATATGTATATGGGACCTGGAACGTACGGCGTTGAGGCTGCAAGTAAATATTTCTTTGGACACAGCGCACGGGAACTAACCCTTGCTGAATCGGCATTAGTCGTGATTCAACTTTCCAATCCTTCAAGTTATAATCCTTTTGATAATCCCAATGTTGCCCGTAACCGGCAATGGTATGTGTTGGAACGTATGATAACATTCGGCTACACGACCCGTGAAGAAGCTCAAGCTTCGTTTGATGATTATTGGGATAATTATGATTATACCCGCGCATCGATAGCCGCCTATTACCGCCGAGAAGACGCAGCCCCATGGTTCAGTGAGTATGTCCGCCGGGAATTGGACGATATGATGTACGGCACCATGGATTACTACCGTGACGGCTACACAGTACATACAACCCTTAACTTAAGACACCAAGAAACAGCCGTCCGCCTGATGGAACAAGCAATAGCGCGAGCGAACAACGTGTATAATGCGTCTCACACCGACCGTTTAGTGAAGGCGGAAGAAACCTATATCCCCATTCTTAATCTTTTATCGCTTGCATTTGATATTGGAGAATTGGAATCCGTGTCTCGTAATCCGAATGAATCGCGGGCAATAAACCGCTACAATACGACCTTAAACCCTACTGTCGATCTTATGGCAACGGTATTTGGAATTCCTGAACTGAAAGCGTTGAGCAATACCGGTTTTGCGGCTATGCAGCGTGCTGCCGCTCAAAATGTTGTTGAAGGAGCTTTGATTGCTATTGAAAACGAAACAGGATATATTACTGCTATCGTCGGCGGCTCTAAATTTGACGAAACCAATCAATTAATTCGGGCAACTCAAGCGCGGGTTATGCCCGGTTCTTCGTTTAAACCATTGTATTATTCAGCCGCCATTGACAGCAAATTATTTACTCCAACCAGTTTGCTCTACGATGTGCCGATTGTATTTCATACGGAAGACGGCAAGCCGTATTTACCGATCAATTACCTTGGGGCATGGAAAGGTCCAATGCTTTTGTACGAAGCGCTTGCAACGTCAATGAATATACCGTCTTTGCAGGTACTCGATACGATAGGTTTTGATGCAGCCATTGACCGTGCAGCGATACTGTTGGATATGCAAGACCCTGAACTCAAAAAACGTACGTTTCCCCGTGTTTATCCCCTTGGCTTAGGCATTATTTCTGTTTCTCCGCTTCAGATGGCTCGTGCGTTTGCAGTATTTGCAAATCAAGGGCGCGCGGTAAGTCCTTTTGCAATCCGCTCTGTTGAGGATCGTACCGGGCGTATTATTATGGATCCGGAACAAAGTATTCAGGACGAAAAACGCCGCAATGCTGCAAAACAGCAACTTATCAGCCCGCAAAACGCATATATTATGACCAGCCTTCTGCAAAAAACTGTAGAAATCGGCACGTTGAGAAGCGGCTCCGGCTACGGTTCTAAATTTATGTTTACTGATTCAAACGGCAAAGGATACCGTATTCCAGCAGGCGGAAAAACAGGCACTACTCAAGATTGGTCTGACGCATGGGCTGTCGGATTCACCCCCTACTATACGGTTGCAATTTGGTTCGGCTTCGATAAGCCGGGCAACAGTCTCGGTACAAGTCTTACCGGTGCAACGCTCGCGGGACCGGTGTGGGGAGATTTTATGCGGGAAGCTCACCAAGGACTCCCCTATAAAAATTTTTCCCGCCCTCAAACGGGTGTTGTTGAAGCAACTGTTTGTGTAAAGTCGGGTTTGCTTTTGACGGCAGCATGCAATCAAGGGGACATAACGATGCCCTTCCTTGAAGGAACGGAACCAAAACAATACTGTACCGTGCATACGAGTGACAGAACCTTGAGATCTGAAACGCTCGTACAGTCTATGGGTTCAAATGCGGTGGCTATCACCGGGGATTATTTAGTGGATTCGCTGAAAATGCCGGAATTATCGCTTGACAGCACACCGTCCTCTTCATTTACAGCTCCGAAAGAAGAAGACTTTTTTGGCTATAGCTTGCCAAGCTATAATCCATTGCTTGAATAACGGTGCGGGTTGTTGTTTATTAAAACGGCTATTCTAAAATATTAGAAATATTGCAGATTAAAAGAAAACTTCCCTTTAAAACAGTGATGCTTACTGTTCCTTCTGCCTGATTACTTAAACTAAAAAAATCTCTTGACCACGGAAGGGGTGCAAGCGGCCATTTTAAACCGGTACTTTCTGCATACCACGGACCGGTTCCGCATGTGAACAGTGAAATACACGTTCCCGGTTTATAGGTTTCGGTGAATACTGTATCCGATTCCAGACTATGAATATCTTCGCGGGCGCTTATCCACCGTTGAGGGTGAGGTGTTCTTTCAAAAAGGGCGCGTAATGCGAATACATGATCGAGCCGTCCGCCGCCGCCGCCAACAAGCCACGTTTGATCGCAGCCATGCTCCCACAGAATCTGTAAAGCTAATTCAGTGTCAGTATAATCTTTATCTTGAGGATACCGTTTAATTTTTTCAGGAGGATAATGATCTAAGCGGTGCATGTCGTCTAACGAATCCATATCTCCAACGATCCAGTCCGGAATAATACCGGCATATTCTACAGTCATTAAACCGGAATCTGCTGCAACAATACATTGAGCTTTTTCAGCATACCGTTTGCACAGCAATGGCTGCGGACATTCGCCGCCGATAAATGCAATACCCCGCATTAACGTTTGCCGCCGAGTTGTTGCAGCAGAGCAGTCCGCGCATACACACCGTCAATGCTTAGGAGCGCACTGTGTGTGCCTTCTTCTACAACCATTCCTTTGTCTAAGACAATAATATAATCAGCGCGCCGCAAGGTTGAAACACGGTGTGAAATAATAACGGTTGTCTTTCCTGCCCTTTCGTTCAGCAAAGCTTCGAGGACTCGATCTTCCGTTTCTGTATCAACTGCAGAAAGCGAATCGTCTAAAATAAGAATATCGGGCTGAACGGCTAGTGAGCGGCTCATTGCAACCCGCTGTTTTTGTCCGCCGGAAAGGGTTGTTCCCCGCTCTCCAATAACCGTATTCCAGCCTTCGGCAAAAGTAGCAAGATCTCGATCTATTGCTGAAAAAGCGGCAACTTTTTTGAGAAATTCCTCGTCATATCTCTCTAATCCATAAGCTATATTATTTTTAATAGAATCAGAAAAAAGGTAGCTGTCCTGCGGAGTGACTCCAAAAACACTGCGTAACGCTATTAAATCCCATTGACGTACATCAACGCCGTTGATAAACACAGTATTTTCCGGTGGTTCTACGGTTCGGCTTAATGTTTTTATCAATGTTGATTTTCCTGAACCGGTTTTACCGAGAATTCCAAGCATAGTACCGTGTTTGACGATAACATTAACGTTCTTAAGCACGGGAGTTCCGCCAGGATAACTAAACGTTAAATTATTAATGGCAATTGCAATGGGGGAATTGCGTCCGACAATTGGGTTTTCAGGGGACATAATAGAAGGTCTTGTTTGCAATACCGCGTTCACGCGACCAAGACTCACGGCACCGCGTTGAATCGTATTGACCAAAAACCCTGCTCCCATAAGCGGCCAAATTAACATCTGTACATAACTAAAAAAAGAAACGAGATCACCGGGAGTCATTAATCCTTCTGTAACCCGTATGCCGCCAATTAAAAGTACTATCAGTGAAGTCAGTCCGGACAAAAAAGCAATAAGCGGAAAGAAAATGCCAAATAATTTAACAACGTCCATATTTGCGCGGCGGTACTCGTCATTTGTGAGGGCGAATTTATCAATAAACCACCATTCTTTAACAAAAGACTTTATTACCCGGATTCCCGCGAAGGTTTCTTGAACGGTATCGCTCATTGCCGAATAACTTTCTTGAGCTTTTAAAAATTTGTTTCCAACGTACTTGCCGAAAAAGAGAATCAATACCGTTATAATCGGCAAGGGCAAAATAGCAAAAAAGGCGGTCCGTGTGTCTTGAATAAAGATAATAACCATAATGGCTACAGCCATCACCGTACCGTCAACAAGGGCTACTAACCCCATACTAATTGCATGCCGTACTGCACCCAAGTCATTTGTGACTCGCGCCATTAACTCGCCAATTTTATTTTTTTGATAAAAATCATACGAGAGACTTAACAGATGATCAAAAAGAGTAGCTCGTATTGTTGTTTCAATCTTCCGTGCCGAACCGTGAATAAAATATCTCCATAAAAAGCGCCCGGTGCTAATTACAGCCATAATACAGACCATTCCCACAGACAACCGTATAATCTGCGACAGTTCAAACGAACCGCTTGCAATTAAATCAGTTGCCTGTTTTATAATCTGAGGGATAAGTATTTGCCCACCGTCAACAGCAAGGAGACACAAAAAACCAACAAGGTATTGTAGCCGATACCGTTTCAAATATGGTTTAAGACTTTCATACTCTTTTAAAGAAATTGAAGGAGTCTTGTTAAGCTTTTGCTTTTTGTACGTCAGCGTCAAATTTTTCCTGCCACGCGTCACTTTTTTTCTTGATCTTTTCAACCTCGCCTGACTCATTGAGCAAGATGTGTAAACGTTTTAAGGCACCAAGGTATAAAATTGCAAGCCTAAAATCATCTGCTTGATGTGAAGAAAGTTCATACTTTTCTCTGTAGCGGTCTGCAGCTTGATTGAGCAACTTTTTTATGATGCGAAGATGATATACCGTCGGTTCATACACCGGAGAACGCGGATCAATATTCGCAATCATATTTCTCATATCAAAAATATTTTTTGCTACTGTTGCAAACCGTCCCTCCAGATCCACAAAAGACCATCTCCATTTAGTGTTATCACCGTAAGAATTTTCTAACAGTTGAATCGTAAACCCCAATTTTCGCACCAGTCGATAGCGTGTTGCTGCATCGACTGAGTTAAGCAGTGCAACTTTTTCCTCATAATCAGAGTAAGGTACATCGATAAAGCTCGTCACTATTTCTTCAAGGTATATGACGCTTCGATAGAGCGCTTTTCGTCCTTCGTTGAGAGCATTTTCATTTCTAATTTTCAGAACAGCTAATGAAACTCCGCTTTGTACGACATGAATTGAGCACAGATCAAGCATTAACTCAGCTAATGCAAAACGTTTAAGAGCAGCATCCTCCGGTTTTTCTTTTTGTGCAGCTTCAAACATCTCTTTTTCTTGCTTTAAAAGATCATCAATAACACTTTGATAGAACTGTATCCGTTGCGTGTACAAAGCACGTTGTACGTCACTAATTTTTGCCATACAAGAGGTTAGTATACCGATTTATTTCATACAAGTTCAAGAGCATGTTATTTCAATGACCATATTCTACCGTTTTTCACATAGGTCCCCGCTCTTCTGTTTTGAGCGTTTATATAAAAATTAACAAAACTCTCTTCAAAACCAACACTGGTAGTAACGTATGCCTTATTGGCGCCGATCTCAATAGCAAGAAAGTTATTACCGTCAAATGCGTAATTTCCAATTCTTGTGACAGAACTGGGAATATTAATCCGTTCCAGTGGATTGGTAGCAAATGCATCATTACCGATAGTGGTAACACTTGGCGGGATATTAACTTCTTTGAGCTGATTATATGAGAATGCGTCATTACCGATGGTTGTTAATTGATTGCCAAAGGTTAAAGATTTTAACTGATTACTGGAAAACGCACTTTCCTCAATAGTTTTAACACTGTTAGGGATTATCAATGTAGTTATTCCACTGTTATGCGAAAAGGCATTTTTCCCAACGGTAATAATACCTTCAGGAATAAAAACACTCAATAAATTTTTATTAGAAAATGCCCGATTGTCGATTTCCGTAACCTCAACGTTTCCTATTATCGAAGGAATAACAACATGTTGTGATTCTCCGACGTAATTGACAATGGTGATAGTTCCTTTACTGTTCTGTATAATTTCAAAATCTTCTTCAGAAGTTTGAACTGTCGCATCTGTTTGCTTGGCAGTGCTTGCACAACTCATTATGATGCACATAATTAATAGCACACGTACGATATTTTTGAACATAAAAACTCCTTTATACCCATATTATTTTCCATACCGTTCTAAAAGTGCAGCGGCATGGGCAAGTGCAATATCTCCCGAATCCCCTGATAGCATTCGCGCAATTTCAGCGCGACGGTTTTCTTTATCCAAAAGAAGAACCCTGGTAACTGTTCGTCCGTGTTCATCTTTTTTCCCAACTTTAAAATGGTTGTTTGCACGTACTGCGATACTTGCCACGTGGGTAACACAAAATATTTGCTTATGTTGAGCAATTTTTTCAAGATATTCTCCGACGGCATTGGCAACAACTCCCCCGATTCCCGTATCAATTTCATCAAAAATTAAGGTTTCCCGTGTGTCTGTTACCGAAAGAACTGTTTTTATAGCGAGCATAATGCGGGATAATTCTCCTCCGGAGGCAATTTGTGCAAGTTCACGCAACGGTTCCCCATGATTCGCAGAAATAAAAAAATCAACAGCATCTATACCGTGTACATTTCGGTTTATTCGATGTACGACAGCACAAAACCGAGTTTCCGGCATACCCAATTCCCCCAAAATAGCATTGATCTTTTGGGATAAATCAAGTGCAGCTTTTTGCCGTTTAAGGCTGAGTTCTTCCGCTTTAACGTCAAGAAGCCGGTCAATACTGTCAATTTCTTTATGCAAATCTACCAAATTTTCGACAGTTTGTGAAATATGTTCCAATTCACGAACGCTTTTTTCACGGTACGCTAGTATTGATTCCTCGTCACTGCCGTACTTTTTTTTTAAACGGAAGAGCTGTGAAAGCCGTTCTTCAACAACGTTTAAACGCCCCGGTTCATAGTGCAGTGTATCACGGTATACATGCAATTCCGTACTTAAATCTTCCATTTCATAGTACCAATCGTTAGTTCTTGATCGCAACGGTTCAAGATGTTCGTCAATAGTTGCCGCCACTTCAAGCAGAGCGCATATTTTACGCGACGTATGCACAACGGATTCTTCAGTATCAAAGAGCAGATCGCAAGCATATTTAACATATTCTGCTAACCGTTCAAAATCGGCAAGTTTTTTGGCTTCAGCTTCTAGCTCTTTTATTTCTCCAATTCTTGGTGCCGTACTATCGATTTCGTCTATTGCATACTGGAGCATTTCGACATGCGCTTCCTGTGTTTGACGTTCAACGCGCACCGTTTCTATCCGTTGCTTTTTTGCGTTGTACTGATTGAATAACCGTCGGTACGCCTCAACATCTCCTTCAATGCCGGCATATTGATCCACATACACCCGATGTGCATTACGGTATACGAGAGATTCATGGTTTTGCTGCCCGTGAATATCAAAGAGCAAACGCATACATTCGGCTAAATCGCTGCGGGAAACTCGTACATTTTGAATGAAAATAGAACCGCGCCCGGAATTCCGCATGGTTCGACGGACAGTAAGCATGGTTTTTTCAAGCTCTATATTTTTTCCCTCAAGCCACCGGTATGCCTCACTGTGCGGTTGAACTGAAATAACTGCTTGTACAACGGCACTCTCACTCCCGGCACGGACAACGGTTGCATCTGTCTTTGCTCCCAATAAAAAACTCAGAGCGCCAACGATAATCGATTTTCCAGCTCCCGTTTCTCCTGAAAGTACGGTAAACCCTTTTTGAAACGAGAGTGAAAGCGAATCAATAAGCGCATAATTTCGGATAGTTAATTCATGAAGCATGGCTCGATTCCTGTCCTGCCAATTTTGTATACAATGCTCGATAAAACGACGTCCGATCTGCGGCGATCAAGAGCGCACAGTACGGAGCTTTGCTTACCTGAACATGGTCGCGAGGTTTCAATGTTTCGGTCACCTGTCCGTCGAGCGTGAGAACAATTTCAGTTCGTTGGTGTGCGGATACTTCTATAAGAATAGGATCGATTGTTGCCATAACGATAGGACGGTTTGCCAGTGCAAAGGGACAGATAGGATTTACAATAATTGCTTCAAGTTCAGGATCGACGATAGGACCGCCAGCCGAAACAGAGTAGGCCGTTGATCCTGTTGGAGTTGCAACGATTAAACCGTCTGAGCGATAGGTGCCTAAACGGGCATGTACAGTATTCACGGTAAGGTTAATCATTTTCGCAATACCGCTTGAAGTAATAACCGCATCATTCAAACAAGATCTATGAAAAATATGTGATCCTTGTCGTTCAACGGTCACCTCAAGCATAGAACGCCGTGAAATATGCGACTTTTTTTCAAGCCACTGCTCAAACACCGCTTGCCACTGTTCTGAAGTAACCGCCGCAATAAAGCCAAGCGTTCCTAAATGAATGGTTAACAAAGGAATGTTAAAGGGAGCTACAAGCTGTGCTGTTCTAAGCACAGTGCCGTCACCGCCAATACTAAATGCAATATCAGCTTGTTCCGGGTGCAGAGCGATCTCAATGTCATACTGGGTTTTCAATACTCTTTCGATAGTTTGAGAAAGGCTAATAGCAGCAGCTTTATAGCGATTGACAAAGAGAACGGCGGTCATAGATAGGTACTACATAGTTTTTTTGCACCGAATTCACCGTGCAACGCGGCAGACCGCGGATACAACAAGAAATGCAATGATGCGGAGAAGGAACGAACAAAGACCAGATTCTGAAGCGCATAGCCATAACTGTACCCAATGTTTTTTTTAGCCCATTGCATTAAAAGACGCCTTGTTCACGTGGATCTCCTCTTTTGCGAGAGGAGCGGGAGACCAGGTCAATTCCCTTCACAGTTTAAAACCTGAATGCTCACACTGGTCGACGTTTGATATTCAGATCAGCTATACGTTCTAACTCTTTTGGATTAAACAGATCGCGAATATCCAGTATGATCAGGTAGCCTTTTTCTTGACGGACAACGCCCCGGATATATTCAGAACCTATACCCGCAATCATCTGCGGCGGCGGTTGAATCTGTTCTTTTTCTACGGTAACAACCCGCGAGACACGATCAATGATAATGCCTAATTTCATACCGTCAATGTCAAGAATAACAAAACCCGACAGTAATTCTTCATCTTCATCCTCAACTTCCATTTTTTTAATGTGAAAACGCTTATGTAAATTGATAATAGGAATGATTTCACTGCGAAGGTTAAAAATACCTTCAACATATATCGGTGCATTCGGAATTGCTCGTATATCTTGTACCCGGACAATTTCCTTGACATCCATAATGTTAACACCATACAGCTCTTCACCAAGCTGAAATGTCACTAATTGGTTTTGATCCGCTATGCGCATACTATGTTCCATGCTGTTTCCTTGTCGTTTGATCTATAGTAGCATACCGATATTGATTATGCAAGATACTTTCAATTGATAGATTTCTTAGTTTCCGGAAAAATATGCATGCGGATATAGCTCAGCATATTTTCAACATTCTTCCCGGAAGGGAGGAATACTTTTTATGGAAAAAAGAAAACCCACCGGCTCGTCCTGTGGGATGCAATTCCTTGTAAAGAGTTTCATGATGTGGTAGCATATTCCTATGGAAGCTGCCTTTCACGTGAGAACAATAAAAACTACACTCCCGCTCACCGAAGAACAGAAAACCTTCGTTCTCGACACGATAAACCACGCAGCACAAGTCTTTGCACTGTTCGTTAAGCTTGCAAACGAACACCACGCAACTTCCTATACCCATCTCCACAAGTTTGGCTATGTTCCTGCCAAGACTCTCAGTCCTAATCTTCCCACAGCACTGCTTCAATCTACGGCACAACAAGCGCTTGCTTGTGTGAAATCGTGGAACTCCAATCATATAACACAGCAATGGAAGTATCGGGGAACAAAAAAAGCACAACATAATTATATTTGGTTAAGATTATAAGTTATGAAGCCCTTCGTTTTGCAGCTTTCTCCACCATGCTATATGGCCTGCCCATCGCAACCTCCTTGACTTGTTCATTTTAATTATATTTTGGGAAGATTACAAGTGTGTCATTCCCCTGTTCGCCTGCCTCGCATCGAAGCGGAAACGTTGCGGCGCTCCTATGAAGTTTGAACTCAGCCGCTGTTTTGCGTATGCAGCCTGACGCCCTTCTCCAGACAGGCGTTGCTCAGCCATTCCATGCATTCAGACAGAGAAGTGAAGGTTTCTGTCCAGGCGTGGCCGCTGGAGTTGTCAATGCCTGTGCAGCCCCCGTTTCCCTCCAGGCAAAGGAACAGGCCCAAAGGCTTCCGCGCCTCGATGATCCCCAAGGCCTCTTCTTGGCTTGCTGAAATGACGACCTTTCCCCTGAAAGGCTCAAGATGCTTGTTTTCCAATGCAACCGCCCCCATATTCCCAAGAATGCACAGCTGAGCGCCATCAGCTTCCTCGCCATCACGCGATCTAATCATTTGACGCAGCAGCTTAAGCTGAAAATTAAAGAAAAGCCTGAATGCTGATTTGCATTTCAAGGCAATGGGAGATTATACCGCATAAAATGGCATGGTGGGCGTGTTTAAACGCAGCTTCATTTCATGGCGGCAATTAGCCGCTTCCCATGCCTCGGCAGGAAAAACCCCGTCCAAGACGGGGTTGAAGGTTAATTTTCAAGGTTTGTCCAATGGGGATTTAGGGCAGCGAAAGCTTTTCGTGAATGATCATCCTATTTAATAGTTGTCAGGAAGTTTATAGGACATTTCGAGAAGCTTCTTGGCCTCAGCCAGCAAAATCGCCAGAGCGGCTAGGTGGGCGTTTTTTTCTTCCTCAAGCTTGAGAAGCGCTGCTTTGGCATTCTCAATTTCGGCGCTGACATCTGTTTTCTGGCTGCAGCTTAATATCCTCTGGTATCCCCGGCAACGGGTTTCGCAAATTTCCAGCTCCTTGGCCGATAAGGCTGCGATGTTCTTGTTGAAGCGGCAGGTGAAATCAGTGGCCGCTTGGATCAGCGAACTCTGGCGATTCATTAGATTCCGCCAGTATTCAGCGTCCATGCTGTCCAAAGTCATCTGCAGCTTTTCAGCTGTTGTTTGGGTCAAGCATCTCCACCTCGCAATCGGTGCAATTCTATTCTTAAAGAACCATTGAAAATTAACTCGCAACATCATACACCACCATTTCCGCAAAGCAAGCTCCAGAGGCTGCTGCTGAGGCTTTGCGCGGAGATGAAGGCGAGCGCAGCCGCCACGCCGCATATGCGCTCACGCAATTTGGTCGAGCCTTTCTTCAAGGCTGGGCCGAGAGCTGAACTTGCCTTAAGGATGCCCTAAACCCTTAATGCAAGGACTTTGAACTGCATTTTGAGCAGGGTGCCTTGCAGGTGCGGCTGCATGCTTGGATTTCTCCGAGCAAGAGCGCCATGCATAAAAATATCCTCAAACGATCCGCCTTAGGCAAAGCATTCATGAATAACATAGGAGTGGAGCATCATAGCCATTTTGGGGGGCAGAATAAATGGCCAAACTCCGGCGAGGGGATTTCTATTAAGGTTCAAGGGGATGGGATCATGGAGCTTTACAATCTTGCCGGGAATTTCGCCAATGCAAAACCAACGGCTGCGGCAGATCAATCAAGCGGCAATTTAAGCGCCATCAAAGAAGCGTATCTGCAGCTTGAGCTGGAGATTTTCAGGCATGAGCGCAAATTCACTGAATTGAGGGATGAAATCCAGCAACTGGCCGAGCAAGGCATTGATCTGACCGAGAGGGTTCAGCATCTTGAAGGCTATGACAAGAAAGTCTCAGAATTGCAAGAAAAGCAACGCCGTTTAAACTTGCTGGAGTATCTGGCGGATAAGGCTAGAATAGACGCTGAGATAGAAGAAGTCCGGGAAAAGAAGCGGCAGGAGATCACCAGCCTCAAAAGGGACTATGGCATAACGCCGGAGAAGGCTCCAGGCAAATGGCAAGAGCTAGATGTCCAATCGGCGGCCAAGCAAAAGGAATTGCTGGGCATGCCAGGCGCGGATGAATTGAAAAAGCGGCAAGAAGCCATTAAGCGGGAGTACATCCAAATGCGTCAGGGGTGCTATGCCCAAACCGACCACCCAGAAAGCGAACCGCAGAAAAGGCACAATCACGGCCATGACAAAACTTTAGCTGAGAGAATGGCGTTGGCCAAAGCTGAAAGAGAACTGCAAAAAGCCGCCGATCCGCAATTGCATCCAGGCAAGGCTCAAGAACAGCGCAGGACAGAAGAGAAAGAGAATGAGCCTGGACGGCGGTGAAATTTAACATTCAAAAACTATGATCCGGTTTTTCTTAAAATACATATTTTAACGCACTGACGCGCAATGGCGCGAAGCTTGCAATGCCAACCACAGCCCACCCCGGCCACCCGCCCCCATGTGTTGGCTTTTTTGCCATAGGTGGGAATGCAATGGCTTTTTCAGGTTGTATCCCCCAAAATTCTTGAAGTCAAGGCTGGAGTGAACGCCTGCGGCGGCCTTGACTTCAAGAATTCTTGGGGGATGGGATGAATAAAAGCAATTGCGGAAGCAGTTGCGGATTATCAATAAGTCCAACAGAAAGGGACTATGAAAAGCTATTATTCTACTGAAAGCGCAAAGCAGGCGCTTGAAAAGCTGACGAGCGATGAGAGGCTGACTCTTGGGCAAGCGATTTACACCGCCGAATCGCTGTCAACGCATAAAATGGATTACTTCTATGCTGACAGCGAAGGGAAGGAAGGCGATCCCATAGAAATCTTCAATTTGGTCAAGCGCGTTGACTGCATGCAGGATGACCCGAATTTCAGCCTGATGGCTTTGGAGATCATGGTTGCTTGCGGAGGCCCGAGCATTTGGATCAAAATCGACTGCTATGACAATGTGACCGTGCAGTGCTATTGGGGGCAAGCCATGGAAATCGTTTTGGGGGACATCGGCATAACACTTGATGAGGTGAAATCAGCTTATGATTGCTTGATCAACAGGTGATGCCAGAAGACCGAAGACAGGAAACGCCGAAAAGGCGTTTTCTTGTCTTGCCTGCAAGCTAGGGCAGCCATGGGAATGTCAAACTCTAGTCACACCGGTCATTCAGTGGATTTCTCAAGAAGAGATCGATGGG
>JAISSB010000002.1 GCA_031273325.1 Treponema sp.
GAGTCATTTAACGCGTTATGAGAGTCATTTAACGCGGTATGAGAGTTTTATATCGCAGTATGAATGTTTTATATCGCAGTATGAGAGTTTTATATCGCGGTATGAGAGTTTTATATCGCAATATGAGAGTTTTATATCGTAGTATGAGAGTCATTTAACGCATTATGAGAGTCGTTTAACACGTTATGAGAGTCGTTTAACACGTTATGAGAGTCATTTAACGCGTTATGAGAGTCGTTTAACGCATTATGAGAGTCATTTAACGCATTATGAGAGTCGTTTAACGCATTATGAGAGTCATTTAACGCATTATGAGAGTCATTTAACGCGTTATAAGAGTCATTTAACGCATTATGTGACTTGCATATTGTAATGGGAGACTCTCATATTACAACATGAGAGTTTTATATTACAACATGAGAGTTTTATATTACAACATGAGCGTTTTATATTGCAATGGGAGAGTTTTATATTACGATAGAAAAGTTTCCCATTTTTGATTAAAAACAAGACAGACCTCCGAATCAAACTGATAGATTTCCGACAACGGGGACAGACCTCACGGGTGACAGAAGGGATTGTTCCCCTAGACCTATCAGAGGTCAGAAATAGACAACCTTCCTCTTATCCATTAGTATGGCAGTAAGTTAGAAAAAGAGGAGAGGAATTATGAAAATCGGGGTTAAGCTTGTTAGTCTCATCAGTATCTTCAACATAATCGGTATTGGCATTCTTGCCGGGGTTACTGTTACGTTGGCGCACCGGGAAATCAGCAGGCTTGCAGAAGAACAAGCATACAGCCTTGCTCAAAAAGGTGCTGAAGAAATGAAAAACTGGTTCGGTTCCTATGTCGATACGGCACGAACCCTCGCAGATATTATGGAAGGCTATACAGAAATACCTGCGGAAGAGCGGCGAACATATTTCGACTTGATGCTGAAGCAGACCATTATTGCACACCCCGAAGTAGCAAGCGTCTATGCGAACTGGGCGCCGAATGGTCTGGACGGTATGGATACAGAATACGCTCATACTCCCGGAACAGACTCAAGCGGACGGTATGTACCAAGCTGGCTATATACAACTGATGGACCTCTTTTGGAAGCTATACCGGGTTTCACTTTTGATGCAGTTATGCACGTAACGGGAGGAGAAGAATTTGTATTTGAACCTTCGGTTGAATTCATAGGAAAGAATAACTTGTTAGTAACCAATATTTGTATTCCGGTAAAGGATAATAGTAGTATGGTCGGAAGCACCGGCATAGGCTTTGAACTATCCAGAATACAAGCTATTGCCAATGAGATTAAACCCTTTGGCGACGGCTCCGCATTTGTCTTCAGTAGCGGCGGTATCGTCTCCGCTCACACCGACCCGGAACGCCTCGGAAAGGATATGCGGGAATCTGAACGTGACACTTTCGGCGAATCTCTTGATACACTCGTCAATGCGGTTACTACCGGAAAATCTATTGCTTTTTCTGTCCCTTCCGCTGAGAGGGGGATTATGCAGTACTATGCTGTTCCTTTTACTATCGGTCAATATCCTAATCCCTGGACTTTGGTCGTCGGCGTCTCAAGGAACACGATTATGGCTCCCGTCTATCGTATGCTTTATGTGAGTATTATCATTGGCGTTCTCACCGTCCTCCTTATATCCGGCGGAATTATTCTTATTATCGCTTCGTCTGTCAGCCGACCTATAACTACCCTCTCCTCACTGCTTAAAAACATTTCTGAAGGTGAAGGCGATCTGACTAAAACTATCACACTTACCGTGAAGGACGAAATCGGCGACCTTGCCCATTATTTCAACCTTACGATAACTAAAATAAAAAAACTCGTACGTGCTATCAAAACAGAAGCAGACGGACTTTCTCATACCGGTGCTGCGCTTGCCTCGAATATGACTCAAACCGCCGGCTCTATCACTGAGATCACTGCAACGATCCAAAATATCAAGAACCAAGTCGGCAATCAACGGAAAAATGTCAAAGAAGCAGGTTCAATTATGAGCGACGTTGTCGAAGGGATCGACAGTTTAAATGCTCAGATTCACGAACAAAGTGATTGTGTAAGTCAGTCATCTTCAGCAGTAGAACAAATGTTGGCAAATATCAACAGTGTGACACAGACCTTAATAAAGAATGGAGAGAACGTCGTCAGGCTTGCGGAATCTTCAGAGAAAGGACGCACCGGCTTGGAAACAGTCTCCGCTGACATTCAAACAATTGCCCGGGAGTCAGCAGGATTATTAGAAATAAACGCCGTTATGGAAAGTATCGCAAGTCAGACAAACTTGCTGTCTATGAATGCTGCCATTGAAGCAGCCCACGCAGGAGAGAGCGGAAAAGGTTTTGCCGTCGTTGCAGATGAAATCCGAAAACTTGCAGAATCGTCTAGTGAACAGTCAAAAACAATCAGTGGTGTGTTAAAAAACATAAAAGCTTCGATAGAGAAGATTATGAGTTCAACAGATGTGGTATTGCAAGGATTCACTGTGATAGGGGAAGGCGTGCGGACAGTAACAGAACAGGAAAGCAGTGTTCGTACGGCCATGGAAGAGCAACGGAAAGGAAGCACCCAGATTCTCGAATCCATAAACCGGCTGTATGAGCTATCCGCTCAGGTACAGAATGGCGCACAGAGCATGCGGACAGCCAGCCACAGCGTGTTTGCGGTAAGTAGGGGACTGGAACAGATAACAGAAGAGATAGGGGACGGAATGGAAGAGATGGCGGTAGGAGCAGAAGAGATCAACGGAGCGGTCTATCGGGTTACTGAAATAAGCGGAGAGACGAAGCGGCAGATAGACACGTTGATGCAAGAAGTTTCCCGCTTTAAGGTTTCTTCATAGAAGTCTGTCCCCGTTTGATTTGGGGACTGTCCCTTGAGGTCTGTCCCCACACTAGTTTCGGTTCCAATGAGTAACCGGTACCCGCTTCAGTGAGTAACCGGTATCCGCTTCAATGAGTAACCGGTTTCGGTTCCATAGAGGTCTGTCCCCATTGGTTGGGAATCTGTCTGTTTTATTCAGAGGACTGTCCCCATCCTGTTTAGAAGGGAATGAATTCTGTTCAGAGGGGAATTATCGGGGTTCGGAGAACCGACATCGGCTCTCCAAGAGTGGAAATCGGCTTTTGAAGAACCAAAACGAAACGTGTAGAGCGGCAGATGTTATTGGGATCTATCTCCCTGAAAGCCGCCGATCATGTTTGATATCTACCTTTAGAGTTCAAAGGACAAAAAAGTTTTACGGAGCATACAAAGCTGGATGCCACATACTACGCGAGCCTCTGTTGGAACGGATTATTAACTTGTGAATAACAAAGGCGATCTTGTCCTTGATCCATTTGTGGAGGCGACAGCATTACTGTTGCAAAACAGCTCAAACGGCAATGAATTGGTATCATCAACCTGTAAGCAATCAAAATGACGAGTTCCGCTTGCAGAAACAAGAGATCTATAGTTACACGGTGCAACTGCATACGATAGCTTGCGAGCTAGTAACCTATTTGACATCGTGTGGATTGGTTTTGAAAGTACTGTATTGAAAGCATTGAAAGCTGTGTAGAATTTTGAAATGTATATAACCATATTCAATCTGACGGGTACTTCTCGACATTCCTTATATGCTACATAACGATAATCCCAAGAGAATATTAATCCCGATTACAGTTCATTGCTTTTGTCACAAAGTCTACTTGCACAAAATCCAAGACTCAAGGTATTATTATATACATGAACGTACTCAGTATTGTATTACTGGTTTTTTTTGTTATCGTTTCAGCACTTCTTGTGTTCCTGGTACTGATTCAGGATGAAGAAGGAGACAGTTTGGGAGGGCTTTTTGCCGGGGGAAGTTCTTCAGCCTTTGGATCGCGTTCCGGAAACGTATTAACGCGGGCAACTTCGATACTTGGGGTTCTTTTTATTATATTAAGCTTTGGACTTGCTCTTGCAAATAGAACACCGGCTGGTATTGGTGTGGAAGAAGCTGCACGTCAACTTTCTCCCGAAACTCAAGGTACATGGTGGCAGATTGAATCTGAAATAGAAAATTCTACGGGAGTACAAACAGAAGCATCTTCCGAATCTATTACGGAACCCTTTTCAGAAATGCAAACAGAAACGTCTTCCGAATCTACTGTGGAACCTTTTTCAGAAGTACAAACAGAAGCATCTTCTGAATCTATTGCGGAACCTTTTTCAGAAGTACCAGCAGAAACGTCTTCCGAATCCGCCGAGGAACCTTTTTCAGGAGTACAAACAGAAAATCCCATTGAGTCTATTGCAGAACCTTCTTCGGATATTTCTGAACAGTCAAGAAGTACAACTGTCGAAGGACCTTCAGGAGAATCGCAGACTGAAATAGAATCAACAGTTGAATAGGAGGAGATCATGCTGGTATGCGATGTTTTTTCTCCTGATGTTATCAGGATAGATTTGGAAGCTCATGAAAAAGAAGAAGTGTTTGAAGAGTTAGTTGATCAATATTGCCATGCGCGAAAGAGTCGTGGAAGAGAGCGTATCTTGGAAGCGATCCATGAACGGGAAATGAAAATGAGTACCGACGTTAAAACCGGTATTGCAATTCCTCATGGAAAAACGGACGCCGTGAGAGATTTAGGCGGGGCATTAGGAATTTCACATGAAGGCATTGATTACGGTTCTCCCGATAAACAACCAGTACATCTTTTATTTATGATTATAGCTCCGCTTCAGGATTCTGAAAAACATTTACGCCTCCTCAAACGTATTGCAGAATTCCTTGAAGAACCAACATTTTATAGAGAGTTATTGGAACAAAAAAGCGCTCATGATGTATACAATATTTTAAAAAAATATGAAGATATATTCATTGCGCGTGATTAGGTAGAGAAGAGGAATATATGAACGAGCAGGAAACTCTGCAACATTTATTGCAAGTGGAATCCGAAGCAGGTGCATTAATCACAGCGGCTCAAGCTGAAGCTGAACGTCGTCACCTTGAACATGAAACTAAAGAACGAACCTTACACGAAGAACGGTATAGTCAAGCTGCAGCGGAATTAGAGACAACTTTTAAGCAAGAGTTTCAAGCTATTAAGGCGGAATGTGAAAAACAATTAGTCTTGTATCAGCAAGAGCTTGACTCTCTTAAAGTGAATCAAGAAACGTTTGATGCGTGTATGAAACGTTTTCTTTTTGGAATATAACAATGTTAAATAATGGGATACGAGCATTTGTATATGCAAAATGTTGCGGTATTATTGGTGCATCATTTGTAGGGAAGCGATTAACGTATTTGCACAATATCTCAAAACTTAATGAACTTGATCGTTTAATTTTTGAACAAGGCTCTCAGCAGAAACCAGAGCGTATGTTACTTCCTGATCTTGAAGAACGTATTGAACAGCGTACCCTCAAACATATCCTTTCTATTGTAAAGTCATTTGATCCGGTACCGCAATTTTTAGTTCATGTAGTGCGGAGTTATGAGTACCGTGATGTAAAAAATGTCCTTTTTGCCCTCAATAATGGGGAACAACAGTGTCCTCAATGGACTGACATTGGAGCGTTTCGTACTGTACATTTCGAGTCATATCCGGATCGCGAGGCAATGTTCAATGGAACGGTTTTTAAATCATTATTCAATACTAATGATTTAATGACTGCTCAAAGACACATTGATCAACAGTATTACCTTGAATTATTAGAAAGTCTTCAAAAACTTGCACAGCATGACCGTTCGGCTATTGAATATATTGTTCGTGAAGAAATAGCTCTTTTGAATATTGTATGGGCATTACGGCTTCGACGGTACTATAAAATGTCTGCTGACGAAGTCAAGAATGCCTTAATTGGGATTTATGAGCTTGACCGTGACGCTGTTGAGTCGTTGAAGTTTGACTTGGATAATATTAATGATTGGAAGACGTGGAAACGGAGAAAATTTCTCAATCCAGAAATTCAAACTGAACATTGGCAAGTTGATCCTCGTTATGTACAGAATACCGTTTCCCTCTATTTATACCGTTTGGCCCTTCGCTCATTTCACCGGCACCCTTTGTCGCTTGGTAGTGCGTTTTGTTTTATAACATTAAAACAGTATGAAGAAACAATACTTACCAGTATTGCCGAGGGATTAGGGCTTGGTATGACGAGCAATGAGGTACTGTCTCTTCTGGAGTAAACTATGATTCGCCCGCAAAAAATGAAGCAGCTTGAAATGAGTGTGCTGGAACGTGACGTTGATCAAGTTATAGAATTTTTGGGACGTTCAGCCCTTATGCATTTTTCGGATACGGCACAGAAAACGGATCAAGTATCGAATCATCTCGATGAATACCTTGTGAAAATTCAAGATGCCGCAGCGTGGCTTAATATTACTGTGCCAACGGAACCGGAAGAAGCGAGCAGATTGCCGGAGGAATCTGATCACCAACGAGTTGAGCATGTTCTTGGCGTTGTGGATGAGCTTCAAAACCGTGAAGCGGCGCTTAATGCTGAACATCAGAAAATTACGGAAGCATTGCATGAAGTGCAATCATTTTCAAAACTTGATGCTCCCTTTGCTGAATTTGATCAACTTTCCTATTTAACATTGCGTTTTGGACGATTGGAACCTCAAAGCCGGAAAATAATTGAAGAAAATATGGCTGGACGTGCAGTGTTACTCTCGTTAGGAGAGGGAGATCGAATAGTAGCAGCAACGTCACGGAATGGCCGTTTTGCCCTTGATTCAGAATTAAAAGATCAAGGATTTACCCCAATGACGATGCCGAAAGATTTTCATGGTGTTCCGGCAGAAATGCTTAGTGGGTTAGAAACAAAATATAAAGAGATTACCGCAAAATTAAATGCTCTATCGACAGAAAAAGAAAGTATTGCCGTACAATATACTTCAGAAATTCGAGAACTTGCTGCTGATTATTTACTTGCATCTATGGTTCAAGATCTCAAAGAAAAATTGGTAAGTACTAAATCAACCTATTATTTAAGCGGTTGGGTTCCAGCTAACTCATTGTTAGAAATGGTCAATAAAATTGAAGCTATTACCAATGGACGCGTGGCAGTTCGTAGTTTTGATCCTGAAGAAATACCTGCAATTCGTAACGGTACTCATAAGGTTCCGGTGTCACTTAAGCACGGTTCTTTTATTAAAGGGTTTGAACCGTTGATCTTGTCGTATGGGGCTCCTGCCTATGGAACTATTGATCCAACGCCTTTTGTGGCAGTTTTTTTTGCAATACTTTTTGGTATTATGTTCGGAGATGTTGGACAAGGGTTAATACTTTTTTTATTGGGATTCCTTATAGATAAAAGGAAAATTACTCAATTAAAGAGTTTTAAAAATTATGCAATACCGCTTAAAACAGTTGGTATAGCCTCTATGATTATGGGATTTCTCTATGGAACCGTTTTTTCTAATGAACAAATACTTGTTGCTCCAACCCGTGCAATTACTGGATTGTTAACAGGAAATCCTATTGATAAAATATTACACCTCATGCCCGAAGGAGATAATATGACAAGAGTATTTCTCTTTTTTGGTTTTACTGTAGCATTGGGAGTTATTCTTAATTCAGTTGGTTTAATTATTAATATTATCAATCAATTATCTCTCAAACATTATGAATCAGCATTATTTTCCCGAAGCGGCATTGCAGGTACGTTGTTTTTTTGGTATGCAATTTTTATTGCTGTAAGGATTATTTTAGGCGGAACTATTGGCATATTTGATATTGTTTGTTTACTGTTGCCGGTATTTTTTATAGCTTGCGGACCGGTATTATGGCGGCTTATTGCCAAAGAAAAACCACTGTTCAAAGAAGGTTTTGTTGGTTTTATTGTTGAAGGTATCGTAGAAATTCTTGAAACAATTTCCGGTTATTTATCAAATACTGTGAGTTTCTTACGTGTCGGCGCTTTTGCTCTTTCGCATGTTGTTCTTTCATTCATCGTATTTACTATGGTTGAAAAGGTGTCTGGCGTGCCTTTAGGAGCATTGTGGGGCTTTATTGTCGCATTTTTCGGTAACCTTATCATTATTTTATTAGAAGGAATGATCGTGGCAATTCAAGTTGTCCGTCTCCAATATTACGAATTTTTTAGTAAATTTTTTAGTGAGACGGGAATTCCTTTTTCTCCGTTCCGTTTTAGAAAAGATTAATAGAAATACCGTTGATTCCCTACTCGTTACTCATTGCTCGCGTGGATTCAAGTGAAGCAGAAATTTTTGTGTTTGCTTCTTCAATGTCACAAAGATTATTATTAACTTCTTCTGATACTTCTTTTAAATATTCAACCGTTTTTTGCATTAATGTACTCTCGTTTTGTATTTCACTGAGTTCATCGTGTACGTGACGGGTTGTATCTTTGAATGTTTCAAGCGTATCAAGAATCTTTGAACTGTTTCTTGCTTGAGCTTCAACAGCCGTATGTACCGTATTGAATGATTTATTCATGGTTGTCACTTCTTCAAACATATTTCCCATTTCTTCTTCAGTTTCTCTTGAAGCATCCTGAATATTGGCAATACTAATACGCATTTTTTTTATTTCGTTTGAAATATTAGCAGATTCTTTATCCGAAGAAATTGCCAATTTACGAATTTCTCCTGCAACGACGGCAAAACCGTTACCAGTATCTCCTGCATGAGCTGCTTCAATAGCGGCATTCATAGCCAAAATGTTTGTCTGCGCTGCAATATTGATGAGGGTAATATTCGCTTTTTCCAAAAATACCGACTGTTCAGCAATACGATTGAGATCTTCGGTTAACTGTCCCAGCATTTCTTGACTCGTTTTTGACGATCTCATAAGGTTTTCAGTCGCTTGATAGGTATTTTGTACCACCGCTTGAACGGAATCAATATCTTGAACTATGTGTCCTATAGAATTAGACGATTGAGTGATATTAAACATTTGCATTTGTGAAGTTTGTTCCAGCAGATTAATGTGGTGTACAATGTCATTAACTACATGTGCTGCTTGTTTGACAGAATGAACTTGTTTATTCGCTTTCAGTTTTACCGAATCTATCGTATTCGTCATAACGTCAAAACTGTTCGAAGAATCGATGATTGCATGGTTAAAATTTCTCATAGTATCGAGTTGTTTTATTTCAAATTCTTTATTTAAATCATATATTTTTTTTTGTACGGCGGCATGAATATCCAGAAACGAAGTACACAGTGCGCCAATTTCGTCATTGAAGTATTTTTTTATCTGAACATTAAAATCAAAATGAGATAGTTTGTGCGCTGCACGAGTTAATGTCTTTACCGGAATAATAACGGTGCATGTTAACAGTATTAACAATCCGGAGCCTAAAATAATAAAAATAATACTATACATAATAATTATGTCCCGTATATGAGATATTTCACTTATCAATTCCTGTTTATCTATTCTCGTAGCAAAAACCCACGGTAAAGAGGGGATTTCATAGTAACTGCACACAGTATCGCTCTCTTTGTAGGTATATTCAGCGGTACCTGCATGCATAACAGAGGCAATCCGCAGCATTTGTGCTAAAGATTCCAAAGAAGAATCTCTTCGTACTTCTTTAATAGGATTAAAGTGATCAAGAACTAAGCCGGTATTCGGGTGTGCAAGAAATGTTCCTTGACGGTTAAAAACAAAAGAATAGCCGGTAGTGCCGTACTGTATTCTTTTGCACATACTGGTTATCACCGATAGATCTTTATTCCCTACAAGCGCTCCAACGGTACGATTATCTTGAGTTATAGGAACTGCATACATAATAATAGGTTGATGTGCTCCCGGACTTACAAACACGTCAGAAATAGTTTTTTCCCCGGCAAGAGCTGTCTGTACATACTCATTATTAGCTAAATTCGCGGTAATTCCGGTGCGGACATAGTGAGCTATACCGTTCATTCCAACAACAGCACAGTCTAAAAAATCAAGATTATCGATTTCGGCTACTAACGCTTCAACTTGATTTTCCCACACCATCGATTGAATATTCTGATTCTTTGCCAGCTCCTGAAAAATATCCAGTTGAGCATGGAAAAGAGCGCTGAATTCAGTGCTTCCGATTTTAGCAATAGTTTCAAGTGCAACGAGCATACCTTGTTTGATAGCTTTAGAAGCGGTACGGAATATAACAATATCAAAAAAAACAGTGACTGCAAAAACTAACAGAATATACACTAATACTCGGCTCAATAATTTCATAAAAAACTCCACAATATCGTTTTCCCACCCATCGAGAACATATACATAATTCTATTTATTTCTATTATTTTAAAACGGTAAAACCACTCTGAAAGCATTATTGCTCTATTCTCCCTATTTTTATACTTTTTTTCAAGTGCTTTTTTTCTCTATCCCGTATGCACAAACAGCAAGAATATTACGCTCTCAATCAAAAATTTAAAAATAACCGCAGGTACCGCGACGGTGCTTTCGTAAAAGGTGATTAATGCCCATAAAAGAGCAACAAATAAGGATGTGTGCATGGAAACAAAAAAAACGATTTGAAGCTATACTTTCATTGACAAGAAAAGAAAAATAATATATTAACTACATACCGTCAATTATGCTAAAAAAGCATTAATAATGAATCATAAGAACTAACGGTATTAAAGCGAAAAAAGGATTAATATGTGGAAAACGGTGGATATACCCAAAGGACAGTGGTACCGCTGGACGCTGAATGGGGCAGATTTTTTTCTCTTGAGAGAAGAAATTTCTTGGAAAAGTGCAGTTGCACCCATTCCGTTCTATAGGGCGCAGAGCGGGTTAAGCGGTCCCGTCGAGTCAGAGGCTCCGGTTATTCAAAGCCGCTGCATTCAGAAGCAAGCGTCAGCAATTACCTTACAGCCGCACCCCAGTCAAAAACCCTATATAGTAACGCTGCGTGAAGAGCTTCATATCCCTGCCGGCGCTGCAATACTATTAAGCGCAGATATTCCGTTTATGCTTAAGGTTGAATCGAATAACGGCGTACTGATGACTAATGTTTCGCCGTGGATTACAGCAGATACATGGTTTGGAGAAAATACGATGTCAGGAATGATCTGTCATTGCATCCCTCACTCGTTACACATTGCCACTCCAACACAAGCGAAAAGCGGCTGGCTTCGCTGTATATGTTCTCTTAAAAATAATTCAAAACATATTTTTATTGTTCCGCCGCTCATGCTTCCCTTGTCGCAGACCGGGGTATACGAATACAACGGTCAACTTTGTTCTGATACTGTTGCATTTGAATTTTCAGGCACTGATCTGGAACTGAGTACGATACAGCCGCCGAATAGCTATGATAGAACGCTCGTTTCCGGACAAAAAAGTGATAAAGTGAATATGATAATCCGTCAAGGCGCAGATTTTATTAAAAATATAACACGATTATAACCGTCGATTACCCTTAAGAATGAGACTCAGTTAACTAGTTTTGACTCTCAGTTAACTAGAACGGAGTCCCAGTTAACTAGAACGGAGACTCAGTTAACTAGAACCAAGACTCAGTTAACTAGAACCAAGACTTAGTTAACTAGAACCAAGACTCAGTTAACTAGAACCAAGACTCAGTTAACTAGAACCAAGACTCAGTTAACTAGAACCAAGACTCAGTTAACTAGAACCAAGACTCAGTTAGCTAAGAATGAGTCAGAATTAGCTAAGAATGACTCAGAATTAGCTAAGAATGAGTCAGAATTAGCTAAGAATGACTCAGAATTAGCTGCGAATGAGTCAAAATTAGCTGCGAGCGAGTCAGA
>JAISSB010000040.1 GCA_031273325.1 Treponema sp.
GTGTTCGCCCACAAAGACCCGGAGTTCTGGCATCTGATTATCGAAACCTGCGAAAAATGCGGCTTCGAATATATCGCCGCCGTTCCGCAAAAAAACGGTCATCCGAGTTTTAAGAAAAGTCAGCACCCTTTGACAGTTTTGTCGGGGCAGTTAATAATCAATTTCCGCAAAGCACGCAATCCGCGGTCGGTGCTGAAGGCGAACCTCGGTATGGACATAGGCGAAATTGTCGTCCAGACAATAGAAGGAATTATTGCGAAAAACGATGGGGCGACTCTGGAGCAAATCAACGACGAGCTTATCATAAAAGGTCTGGAACTCGGCTTTCTTGATTTACTGAAAAAAGAATATTCCGACCTCGCGCCCTTACTGCTCGACCGGTTCGATTACGACAGGAAGACTGAGAAATACAGCATCAAAAAAGACACGAAATTCCAGACGCAAATTGATGTGCGGCTCCGCATAAGATATTATATGATAAGTTTTTTGCGAAGGATGGAACGCGAAAATAAATTTCCCAACTTTAACGATATTGTTTTCGCCATAATGCCCCTATTGAAAAACGGCTTAACGCCGGAACATCAAACTATTTTAAGTGTTTTATCTGACATAGGCAAACCTGTTGAGACTGATAGTTGGAGATTAAAACAAGTAGGAATGGAATTATATGATGGGGTGCGGCACCCATAAGCGCTTCGTACGGAAGGCTTAAATGAATGGGCGCAGCTCATAGCTCTTTACAGAAAGAAGAAAACCCTCAAGTTCAGTATGGGGGTTTTCTTTTTTTTAAATGCTATACTTCTCTGTATGAATAACCAGCGTCAGACAATAGACCGTTCGATATATTTTTCAGCTTTTCTCTTGTTACCTTGATTGCTTTTTCAGATTTATCAATCCCTATCCAGTTTCTATGCAACTCTTGAGCCGCTACTAAGGTTGTTCCTGAACCGCAGAAAAAATCCAACACAACACTGCCTTCATGTGAAGATGCCGCTATAATAGTTTTGATTAACTTCAAATTCTTCTCGGTTGGATATACCGGATAGGGAGAATCCTTAAATTCCCAAATATCCTGCAGCTTCTTTCCGTCTCTTTCATCGGCATAGATAATTTTCCGGGGATTTCCATGGGGAGACCACTCTATGAGTCCCGCACCGTCCAATGCTTCGAGTTCTTGAGGGTCACAGCGCCAATGCCGTCCCTTCGGCGGCTTCATACCCTTGAATGCCGTTGACGTTAGCCCGTTTTTTGTTTCACCGGGAGCGTGCAGCGGTACTGTTGTATAGGCCCGTCCGTTCTTGTCGGTTTTTTTAAACAGCCGTTTTTTGTCATTTTCGCTCAAAGCGGTTGTAGGATCATTCCAAATAATCTCTTTTGTTTTTGAGTAAAACAAGAGCATGTCTTTAATATTGCCGTAAGCTTTCCGGTCAAAGTTCTTCGGATTGCACTTTATCCGTGTTATATCATTGCGGAAATTATCAATGCCGAATACTTCGTCCATGATTATTTTAATATAGTGTCCGATTTTATAATCACTCTGTACATATATAGAACCGGTATCGGACAACAGTTCCCGCGCGACTATTAAACGTTCCCGTATGAATTCGATAAATTCAAAACACTTTAAGTTGTCACGATAGGCAACCGCGTCAGTGCCGCTCATGCTTACCGTGCGTACCCGTTCTTCACCGATAGTAAAAACAGTATTCGTTGCAAACGGCGGATCAATATAGATTAAATCCACGGTGCCGGCGCATTGATGGTTCTTCAGCAATGATTGCAGCACGGTTAAGTTGTCGCCTTTTATAAGGATATTTTTGCCGTTTAGCTGTCCTTCAAGCGGACACGATACTGTGCCGTTCAGTATTTCCTCGCGCGGTTTTTTCCCCGGATACACTAATTCCATCATCCTTCCTTTCGATTAAATATTCCCCTAAGAGCAGGCATATACAGACCGGTATGTGCCATTTGTCTGTACTCCATTATTATTTAATCGTATATTTTTCATTTCTCTCTCTGAGCTGTAATTATTGTACTGCTGTGGACATTAACCGTTATCATACAACCGTCTATATACCAGTTTTTCCCTTTTTTAAGGGTATGACTGTTTGGATTTCCAATCTTTTGTTTACACCATCTAACGACATCATCAGCATCTAAACAAAGGTTTCTCCTTATCCGTTCTGCACCCAATGCTGTTGGGTGTAGTTTTTCTACACATATTTTATTCATAGTAATCTCCCCATTATTGTTTATTGGTATATTTGTGTGCATTGTAGACATAGAGATTGTACAGATATAAATGCGGCACAGAATATCTGCAGCACATCTGCCATTCTAAGCAATCGACAAGTTGTATTGTTAATTGAGCAGCGAAAACCACTATTTCAACCGTGTAACTATTTAAAATCCTCTGGGCTTGTCTCAGCGGGAGTTGAAATATCTTCGTCCTGTTGCAGGAGTAATGCAATTTTTTCTTGCAACCGTATACCATCAATGCTGAAACCTGCAACATCCCAGCCTTTTGTTCTTTGTCTGCCGAAAAGCTCTATTCTCTTTAAGTCGCCAAACAACTGTACTATCCGGTCCCTTACAATGGGCGGCTTTACCGAATGACCCATGCGCGGGTGCATAACAATTTGAGGAACAGTTTTATCAACTGACTTTATATGACCGCGCATTCCAAGTAAGCAAATTTCAATATTTGACTTTGTATAACTCCCCATTCCGCGCAAAGGCTCACCATTTGCTTTCGTTTTTACCCATGAAAAAGCACAAGTCTTATAGTTAAATCCCCATGCTTCAATGACCTTGAAAGCATCTGGGAGCGCCGGCATGGTAGCCCACAAAAAAAGCGCACAATGAGGCGTTCTCAATGCCCGTACATTCAACGTACATATTTCCTCTGTTGTCATTGTTTCATAATGTTTTTCTGGAGCAAAATGACCGCCATCCTTTCCATTGCCCCAAAGATATTTCCACGGTGGATCAGCATAAATAATCTGATATTTCATGGTATTGAGTATAGAATCCTTTATATTTATGTCAATATAGCTTTTCTTTTAAATCTATATGCTCCCATTTATATACTCACGACAACTTGTTCTTTTAGTGTACATTTGATAATACTTTGTCTCAAGAATGTACTGGGAATATCTCTCTCATAATTCACCTATCACATTATCCATATCTCTATAATTAACCGTAATTATCGTATATTTTTTCATATATATTATCGTTTTTTTTCTGGCTCTGAGCTAGGATTTTCTCCTTCTGAGCTAGGATGTTCTGGTTCTGAGCTAGGATTTTCTCCTTCTGAGCTAGGATTTTCTGGCTCTGAGCTAGGAATTCCTGGTTCTGAGCTAGGATGTTCTGGTTCTGAGCTAGGATTTTCTGGTTCCGAGCTAGGATTTTCTGGTTCCGAGCTAGGAATTCCTGGTTCTGAGCTAGGATTTTCTGGCTCTGAGCTAGGAATTCCTGGTTCTGAGCTAGGATTTTCTGGTTCTGAGCTAGGATTTTCTGGTTCCGAGCTAGGATTTTCTGGTTCTGAGCTAGGATTTTCTGGCTCTGAGCTAGGATTTTCTGGCTCTGAGCTAGGATTTCCTGGCTCTGAGCTAGGATTTCCTCCTTCTGAGCTAGGATTTCCTGGTTCCGAGCTAGGATTTTCTGGTTCTGAGCTAGGATTTTCTGGCTCTGAGCTAGGAATTCCTGGTTCTGAGCTAGGAATTCCTGGCTCTGAGCTAGGATTTTCTCCTTCTGAGCTAGGATTTCCTGGTTCTGAGCTAGGATTTCCTGGTTCCGAGCTAGGATTTTCTGGTTCTGAGCTAGGATTTTCTGGTTCTGAGAGCAAAAATTGATACTCTAAACACCGAAGCAAGGCGCCCTATACTCCAAAGCCATCTCACACTTAGCCCTAGGTACAATTCTCTGAGCTTGTCCAGAGCTTAAATTATGCTGCGTTCTTTAATATTCATTAAAACAGCTACACTGCCGGCTGCTATATGTTCAGCCGTATCAGAACCGGTAGTTAATATCACTGTTCCATACTCTGCTTCCACTATTTCCTTTTTTAGATCTTCTTTTCCTATATGTACGAATGACAGTACCGTTTCGTTATAGCTAAAGGTCCAACAACCGTTTAATGCGCTGTCTTTGTGGGGAATATACCGTATCACTGCATTATTAATAACGTTAATATATTTAAGTCTTAACTGAATTAATCTTTTAAAAAAACTATACAGTGCTTTATCTTGTTTTTGTTCGTCCCATATCATAGGTTTTCTGCACTTGGGATCATGTCCGCCGTTTATGCCTACTTCTGTTCCGTAAAAGATACAGGGAGCGCCGGGAAGGAGAAAAAGCAGAGTAAAAGCATTTTTTAATGCGCATTTATCGTTATGGGCTTTCGTTAAAGCACGGCTGGTATCGTGGGAATCAAGCAGATTAAAAGAAATTCTATTATGAAGATCACTGTAATAGCTCAAGGTTTTCACTAATTTTTCCGTGAATTGATCGGGGGATAAGCTCTGTTCTAAAAAATATTCGGCAAGAGCAAAACCAAGCGGATAATGCATAACCGCATCAAAATACCCGTGATTTATCCATGGCGACGCATCATACCATACTTCTCCAAGGATATAAAAATCCTCTTTGACTGCAGCGACCTGCTGCGAAAATTCCCGCCAAAAATCAAACGATACTTCGTTTGCAACATCTAACCGCAACGCATCAATGTCATAGATTTTGATCCAATACAGTGCCGCATCTATTAAATACTGACGGACGTGGGGATTATCCGTATTCCATTTCGGCATTCGGGAATAAAATCCAAAACATTCATAATTCATACTCTGTGCGTCGGTATACTGCTCGTATACGGGAAAACTGTGGATGTGAAAATAATCTTTATAGGGCGATTGTTCCTGATTTTTCAAAACATCTTGCCAAAACGGGTGGCTTTTCCCCGCATGGTTAAACACTGCGTCAAGCATTATCCGTATGCCGGCAGCATGGGCGTCTGAAACCAGTTGCTTCAAATCTTCAGCCGTGCCGAAATGCTCGTCAATGCTCAGATAATCTTCTGTATCATACTTATGGTTTGACGGAGATTTAAAGATAGGTGTAAGGTATATCCCATTGATGCCCAAATCTTTTAAATACGGAAGTTTTTTTTGTATTCCCCGTAGATCGCCGCCGAAAAAATTATGCGGTGTCGGCTCACCATGTTCCCAATTTTCTAATTTTTCTAATTTTTCCAATTTTTCCAGATCTGCACCGGTTAACGCGCTATTCCCTCGACAGAACCGTTCCGGAAAAATCTGATACCACACGGTTTTTTGAACCCATTGCGGTGCGCGGGGAGCATCAACCGCGTGAATATAGGGATAGAAAAAATGATTATAATAGTAATCCATCGAAGCTGCGGTATAGGGCATTAACTCGCCCGCGTAATAGTATTCATGGTCAGCAGTTTTTATATGAAATCCATACATCATACGGTTCCATGGGGGAGGCACGCATGCAATGCGCCACACATTCGTTGAAACCCCTTTAAAATACTGTTCCAACGGCTTTGTCTCATACTGCCACAGCTCGGCGCCGTTTTCCTTTCTATAGTTATACGGGTCACCGTACAGAATATCCACGGATAACACGTCGCATGGAGCAATGAGACGGATCACGACGGTTTTCGTATTAACATCATAATACCGATAGGGTAATGCTGCCCTATGTTCGGGTGTGTCCATACTTTACTTTTTTTTAAAACCTCCTCGTTCTATCCCAGTGTAACCGCTATCAAGCATACTGATCTATGGACATACGCAGCATGAAGGGCATGCATGCGCCGGCGGTTACTGCGTACCGTTATACTGAGTGAAGCCGGTTGCTCAGTGGAGCGGGTACCTCCTCTAAGGTAGAGAAAGTACCCTGATTCAACGAGGATCGGGTAAAACCAGCTAAAAAAGGGAAGACTTCTCTGGGGACAAACCTCTGAATCAGAAAGGCGGATTCTGAACAATGGGGACAGACCCCTGAATCAGAACGACAGATTTCTGAACAATGGGGACAGACCTTTATGGAACGGGTACCGGTTACTCATTGGAACCGAAACCGGTTACTCATTGGAACCGAAACCGGTTACTCATTGGAACCGAAACCGGTTGCTCATTGGAACCGGAACCGGTTACTCATTGGAACCGAAACCGGTTACTCATTGGAACCGAAACCGGTTGCTCATTGGAACCGAAACCGGTTACTAATTGGAACCGAAACCGGTTACTCACTGAAGCGGGTACCGGTTGCTAATTGGAACCGGAACCGGTTACTCATTGAAGCGGGTACCGGTTACTCATTGAAGCGGATACCGGTTACTAATTGGAACCGAAACTAGTGTGGGAACAGACATCAAGGGGCAGACCCCAAATCAAACGGGGACAGACCTACGGGGACAGTCTTCTATGAAGAAACCTTAAAGCGGGAAACTTCTTGCATCAGGGTGTCTATCTGCCGCTTCGTTTCTCCGCTTATCTCGGTAACCCGATAGACTGCTCCGTTGATCTCCTCTGCTCCTACCGCCATCTCTTCCATTCCGTCCCCTATCTCTTCTGTTATCTGTTCGAGTCCCCTACTTACCTCAAACACGCTGTGGCTTGCTGTCCGCATGGTCTGCGCGCCGTTCTGTACTTGAGCAGATAGTTCATACAACCGGTTTATTGATTCGAGAATCTGGGTGCTTCCTTTCCGCTGTTCTTCCATGGCGGTGCGGACATTGCTTTCCTGTTCTGTTACCGTCCGCACGCCTTCCCCTATCACGGTGAATCCCTGCAATACCATATCTGTTGAACTCGTAATCTTTTCTATGGAGCTTTTTATGTTTTTCAGGACACCGCTGATCGTCTTCGACTGTTCACTGGAAGATTCTGCAAGTTTTCGGATTTCATCTGCAACGACGGCAAAACCTTTCCCGCTCTCTCCTGCGTGTGCTGCTTCAATGGCAGCATTCATAGACAGCAAGTTCGTTTGGCTGGCGATGCTTTCCATAACGGCGTTTATCTCCAAAAGACCTGTAGATTCCCGGGCAATCGTTTGAATGTCAGCGGATACTGTTTCCAAACCGGTGCGTCCTTTTTCTGAAGATTCCGCAAGCCGAATTACGTTCTCACTGTTCTTTATCAGGGTTTGCGTTACACTGTTGATATTCGCAAGCATCTGCTCTATTGCTGAAGAAGATTGGCTTACACAATCGCTCTGCTCGTGAATCTGAGCATTTAAAGTATCAATCCCCTCGACAACGTTGCTCATAATTGAACCTGCTTCTTTGACGTTTTTCCGTTGATTGCCGACTTGGGTCTTGATGTTCTGGATCGTTGCAGTGATCTCGGTGATGGAACTGGCAGTTTGGGTCATGTTTGAAGCAAGCACAGTGCCGGTATGGGAAAGTCCATCTGCTTCCTTTTTGATAGCAAGGACGAGTTTTTTTATTTTAGTTATCGTAAGGTTGAAAT
This sequence comes from Treponema sp., assembly GCA_031273325.1. Lineage (GTDB taxonomy): Bacteria > Spirochaetota > Spirochaetia > Treponematales > Breznakiellaceae > BOBG01. The sequence goes on from JAISSB010000040.1 coordinate 7,506, forward strand.
AATGAGCGAGGTCACCGATTTCGTCTCGCATGATAAGCGTGATGGTTTTAGTCAGATCGCCTTCACCTTCAGAAATGTTTTTAAGCAGTGATGAGAGGGTAGTTATGGGACGGCTGATAGAATAGGTGATAATAAGAATAATACCAGCGGACATCAGCAGGACGGTGAGGATTCCAATGATAATACTGAAATGAAGCATGCGATAGACGGGTGCCATAATCGTGTTCCTTGAGACGCCGACAACGCGCGACCATGGTTTAAGTTTCTGACCAATGGTAAAGGGAACAGCATAGTAAAGAATAATTCCCCCCCCCCCCCCATTCACGGAAGGCACAGAAAAACTCACAGACTTTCCGGTGGTAACAGCGTCGACGATGGTATTGAGGGACTCGCCGAATGTGTCACGTTCAGATTCCCGCATATCCTTTCCAAGCCGCTCCGAATCAGGGTGGGCGGCAACACTTCCACCACTACTGAAGACAAATGCGTAACCGTCGCCGAAGGGTTTAATCTCATTGGCAATGGCTTGTATTCTGGATAATTCAAAAGCTATGCCGGTGATTCCCACCATTGTGCCATTATCTTTTACGGGAGTACACATATTTACTGCTAAAAAGATATTATTTTCTATGACTCGCACTTCAGGTTCAAATACGAATTCTTCTCCTCCGGTTACGTGCATAACCGCTTCAAAGGGGAAACCAATAATAGGCACTAAAAGAGGTCCATCAGGGGTATTTACCCAGCCCGGTATATACCGCCCGGTCTCATCGGTTCCTGGGGTATTGGCGTATTCTGCATCCATACCGTCCAGAGCATTTGGCGCCCAGTTCGCATAGACGCTTGCTATTTCGGGATGTGCAATAGCCGTCTGTTTCATCATAAAATTGAATTGCTCTCGCCGTTCCTCAGTCGGTATATCCTTATAACCTTCTATAATATCTGCGAGAGTTCGTGCCGTTTCTCTATAGGTACCAAACCAGTTTTTCATTTCTTCAGTACCTTTCTGAGCAAGACTGTAAGCTTGTTCTTCCGCAAGCCTGCTGATTTCTCTGCGCGCCAAACTCACGGTAACTCCGGCGAGAATGCCAATGCCGATTATATTGAAGATACTGATAAGACTAACAAGCTTAACCCCGATTTTCATAGTTCCTCTCCTTCTTTTCTGACCTACTGCCATACTAATGGATAAGAAGAAGGTTGTCTATTTCTGACCTTTGGTAGGTCTAGGGGGATAGTCCCCAAGGAGGTCTGTCCCCGTTGTCAGGAATCTGTAATTACAGAGGTCTGTCCCTATTCGTCGGAAATCTGTAATTACAGAGGTCTGTCCCCGTTGTCAGAAATCTATAATTACAGAGGTCTGTCCGTTGTCAGAAATCTGTATTACAGAGGTCTGCCCATTGTCAGAAATCTGTAGTTCAGAGGTCTGTCCCTATCCGTCGGAAATCTGTAATTACAGAGGTCTGTCCCCATTGTGAAATCTGAGTTTAGAGGTCTGCTCGTTAGTCGGAATCTGTGGTTCGTAGGTCTGTCCCCGTTGTCAGGAATATGTAGTTCAGAGGTCTGCCCATTATGAAATCTGAGTTTAGAGGTCTGTCCATTATGAAATCTGAGTTTAGAGGTCTGTCCCCATTAGTCAGAAACCTGTAGTTCAGAGGTCTGTCCCCATTCGTAGAAATCTGTCTTTCGGGTATCACTTTTAAGCTGGATCGGGTACACTTTCAAGGTGGATCGGGTACCTCGCCTGATAAAAAGGAGATAATTATGTATCGAGTGGTAGTGCTGTTTATGATTGTGGTATTGAGTGCGTGTTCTCAGAAGAGAGGTCCTCAAAATCAATATGCTGCGTATGAGTCTAGTAACAGGATGGGGCTTAATAGAACGGCGGAAGTTGCGGATTCCAGTGGAGCGTTTTTCTTTGAAAAAAATGAAAAGAATGGGGACGGTGTCGTATTCAACACGGACGAGTTTGACCATATTGAAGATAATCCGTTTGCACGGACAGCGCAGAGTCCGCTTTCAACCTATTCAATAGATGTTGATACTGCCGGCTATGCGATTGCCCGCTCGTTTATTGAGCAAGGCATGTTGCCGCCGCCGTCTGCTGTCCGTATCGAAGAATTGATTAACTATTTTGATTATGACTACCCGCTGCCCGCCGACGGTCAACCGTTCAGCGTCAACACCGAACTCGCACCGTGTCCATGGAATCCCGCACATCTTTTGGCACGGATTGGTATTCGGGCGATAACGTTTCCGGTCAATCACCGTCCTGCGGTTAATCTCGTGTTCCTCATTGACGTATCTGGTTCTATGGATAATCCCAATCGCTTGCCGCTCGTGCAGCGTTCTCTGACGATGCTCGTTGATGCATTGCAGCCGACCGACCGGATCGGCATTGTGGTATATGCGGGAGACTCGGACGTTGTATTGTCTCCAACGGCAGTAGACAATAAAAAAGTCATCCTCAACGCTATTAAAAAACTGAAAGCTAATGGCTCTACTGCTGGCGGAGCAGGGATTCAACATGCCTACGATTTGGCTGAGCAATATTTTGATCCTCAAGGTGTCAATCGGGTCATACTGTGTACGGACGGCGATTTTAATGTGGGAATAACGAACCGAAGCGACTTAATCGATCTAATCAAACAAAAAGCAGAATCAGGCGTGTATCTGACGATACTTGGCTTTGGTATAGGGAATTTCCGTGACGGGACGCTCAAGCAGCTTGCAACGAAAGGGAACGGTAATTACGGGTACATTGACACCTTCAACGAGGCACGGAAGATACTCATTGAGCAATTGGAAGGAACGTTGGTTACTGTGGCAAAAGACGTGAAGATTCAAATAGAATTCAACCCTGCTGCCGTTGAAGCGTATCGATTGATTGGCTATGAAAACCGTGTTCTGTCTACCGAAGCATTCAATGACGATACGGTGGACGCCGGCGACATCGGTGCGGGACACACTGTTACAACCTTTTATGAACTGATACTGCCCGGAGAGTTAGCGCCGGTTGACCCGCTCAAGTATTCGACCACAACGAATAACGCGGACTATGGCGACGAGCTTTTCACCGTGCAGATCCGTTACAAAGAGCCGCAACTCCTCAGCAGCAACCTCATCACTGTTCCCGTTAAGGCGCAGACTGTTCAAATATCTCCGTCCATTGATTTTAATTTTGCAGCGGGAGTAACCGCCTTTGGTATGCTGTTGCGGGACAGCCCTTACAAAGGAACGGCAAGTTTTGCTATGGTTCAAACTATGGCAGAGCAATCACTCGGAACCGATCCCTATAGGTATAGAGCGGAGTTTATACGCCTTGTCAATCGGGCGCGCACCATTAAGTAAAAAGGGACAGACCTCCGAGTAAAAAGGGACAGACCTCCGAGTAAAAGGGGACAGACCTCCGAGTAAAAGGAGACAGACCTCCGAGTAAAAAGGGACAGATCTCTAAGTAAAAAAGGGACAGACCTCTAAGTGAAAAGAGACAGACTCCTGAAGAAAAGGGACAGACCTCAATAAAAAAAGCCTGCCGTAAACGGCAGGCTTTTTCAGTTATAAAACTGTAATTATGGAGTAGCTGGTTTTTTGATGTCTACTGCACTGTAATCAATCTTGTAGGTTACGGTGTCACCGCTTTTCGGCTGGGTTACATAAAGGGTAATCACTTTGGACTTAGCGCCGCCCCAGAGGACAATGTCAAAACCGCCAAGTGAAGCAGGTGCATAGGTATTTGCATCATAGTCCTTTTCCCGGTAGACATCGTCTGAGCCGTAGTCAAATGTGACGCTTGTAATGGGCGTCTTCCAGGCATTAAGGCCTTGATTGTACTGCTTGATGTGACCTTCTTTTGTAAGATCTACCACACCGGTGATAACAAAGGCCGAAAAGCCTTGTGCTATCGCGTCTGTCTTAAGGAGATCAGTCGCTGATTCCGCATCTTTGTCGTCGAACATATCATAGTACACATCAGAGTTGGCAGGAATAGCAATTTTGGTGGCACTGTCCACAGCAACAGTGCTTCCCGCCAACTTGATCGTAATGATGCCGGTCTTGTTGCTCTTTTGTGCAGAGTCAATGCTCAAGTTTGCATTAACTTTAGCTGCTTCAGTAGTACTTGGAAGGCTGTAGCTTGCCTTAACATCGGTAAAGGTTTCCTCGTCCGACTTTTCATCATCATCTTTGCAGGCGAAGAACACGACACTCATTGCCATAACAAGGGCAAATCCAAGATAAAGACTCTTTTTCATAAAGGAGTCCTCCTCATAAAATACTACCCACCCTAAAAAGGTGGATTCTATAAAAAAGAGGAGAACACGCAGTACATTGACATATTAGGGATTTTTACTCTATGTTTATCAATGTACTACGTGTACAAAACTCCGTAGTCAGGTTAAGTTTGGACTCTTTTGCTGGCTACGGTCCTCTTTAAAAGACACATAAAAAAGCAGATTATAATTCTGCTGTCTGTATATACAGTACTATACCGTGTAATTTCTGTTTTACCACTATTATTTTTAATCTTTTCAAAAGCTTGCTCCTTTATAATACTGCACCGTGAAAACTTCTCCATAGAAATGCATACAATTACCGCTCCGTTTTCTGTAGTCATGAGAATATTATCCGAATGTAAAAAGAGAGGAGTTCTTATAAAATCGCTTGGGGGGGGGGGGGGATTATTTTATATATTTTTAAACAGCTCATTATTGTATACCTTCTTGGTTATTGTAGTAATGCTCATTAAGAATGTCAAGCCTTTTTTAAATTTTTCTCTGTGAGGGCTGTCTCCTTTTTAATGTCCTCTCGTAATGAGAAGACGATTTCCCGCGTAGGTGAGAGACGATCTCCCTATCACCTTCAATTTTTGCCAATGATTTGGGGTCTGTCCCCCTCGAGAGATGCTTCTTGAGGTCGTCCCTTGTGAAGTCTATCCCTATTGAGGTCTGCCCTTGAGGTCTGTCCCCCTTGAGGTCGTCCCCTTTGGTGTCTGTTCCCTTTAAGGTCTATCCCCCTTGGAATCTGTCCCTAAAAAGTCCCTTCGCCTGAATCAAAATCAACGAGGCACCCTGTTAACTCGTATATGGCACGCAAAAACAGAGGAGATACTTCTCATAGTGACACTTATCACGTTACCTCAGAGATAAATCGACGGGCAATGGAACTCCAGAGTCTGCATACCAAAACCATTTTTATGCAAGTTATCACTGAAGCGCATCAAAAATATGCGTTTAAAAAACTATGGAACTTCTGTATTATGGATAACCATATTCATTTCCTTATAACACCGGGAAAGACGTTAGTCTTTCCATAATTATGAAATGGATAAAGATGGTCTTTGCTATCCGGTGGAATAAGCTGCACAAGACGACCGGACATTTGCAGGGAGATAGGTTTCATGCACGGATGATTGAAAACAAAGAAGATTTCCTGAGAGTATTTCGGTATATTAATCAGAACCCGGTGAAAGCCGGCTGGTGAACCACGCGAAAGAATGGGTATTCGGCGGTTTGTATCATTATCTTCACAATATTGTTCATGTCGTAACAACGTTCTCAGACTTCCTCGCTAAGGTTTTCACAGAAGCGGCTGGCTAAGTGGAGGTCTGTCCCCAAAGTCCCGAATGGTTTTAAGGTCTTCCGTAGAGGTCTTAAGGTATTCCGTAGAGGTCTTAAGGTATTCCGTAAGGGTCTTAAGGCATTCCGTAGAGGTCTTAAGGTATTCCGTAAGGGTCTTAAGGTATTCCGTAAGGGTCTTAAGGTATTCCGTAAGGGTCTTATGACATTCCGTAAGGGTCTTATGACATTCCCGAAAGGTCTTAAGGTATTCACCAAACAGCTTAAGCAAGACGAAAACGCTTGAATATCAAGCTTTTACTGCTGCTGCGAACAATGTGAAGGGACAACGCCGACAATATCTCTAAAATGTTTATAAAAATGAGAAAGATCGGTATAGCCGCACCGTTCAGCAACGTCTGTTACCTTATACATTCCGCTCCGAAGCATAGTTTCTGCATTTCTTATCCGTACGCGGGTAATATAGCGATTAACGGTAAAACCAGTTTCCTTTTTAAATAACGAACCGAAATATACTGTGTTTAAGTTGACCAGCGAAGCCATCTTTTTTACTGTGAGCTTTTCTTGGTAATGCTGGCTAATATACCGGCTTATTTTTTTTACCCGGTAATCCCCTATCTCCGAGTCAATCCCATACACAGTTAATTCATACAAACGGTGCAAAATTAAGGTAAATAATCCGCACATCTTGATGCTGTATCCCGGAGTACGGCTCATCAAGGTATCCGTTAATTCACGGAAAAAACGGACAATATCAGTTCTATAACCGATGTGCTTCACCGGAGGGAACGGCACAGCTATCGGTGCGCCGTCCGCACTATTAAGCCGAAAATTCACCGAAAAACAATGCATCAAGGTATCCGGATAACTGATTGCTTCTTTTTTGTCTCCCTCAGAAAAGCACAACAAATCACCGGCTGATACTTCATAGACATTATCGTTCATACTGTAGCGCGCTCTTCCTTTTATGATATAGGTTAAGTCGTTGTTCGAAACGATATGCACATTGAGACGCCAACTCGGCGTACATTTGCGGAAGACAAAATACCGAATATCAGGTATTAATATATCGTGTATATAACTGTCATACATACTGCACCACTATTCTCTTTATTTCAGCCTATTTTCTTTAGTTTAACTCTTGGATAACCGCTCTGCAAGCATTATCGTATTTAAAAATATGATTAATGTGTGGAGGAAATCATGAAATGTTCTTTAATAACTGTCTGTTTAACGGTGGCAGTGGCGGGCGTTCTCGGTGCAAACGGCGCGCAACAGCGGCCGCAGCCGCCGGCGTCGGGTGAACCGGTGCGTATCACTGTCGAGGTATTTGACCGCGGTACGGACGGCGGCAAGACCGATCCTGCAAATAATGCGTGGACGGATTGGATTAAAGCGAAGCTTTTAAAGGACGAGAATATCGCAGTGACCTTTGTCCCGATAAGCCGTTGGAATGAGGAACAAGACATCGTCAACAGAATGGCGGCACAGGATGCCCCCGACCTCTGCTATACCTACAGTATGGACAATGTGCGGAATTGGGGTCTTCAAGGCGGGGTCTTTGATCTTGCTCAATATGTTGATACCCTCCTCCCTGCTATGAAAGAAATGATGGGAGAAGACCCCACGATTCCCGGTCAAAACTTGATCTGGAACAGCAGGGACGTCGAGACGGGTGCGCTCTACGGTATCAGCAACCGGTACATGTATACCGCGTCCCATAATACGTTCATCCGCCAAGACTGGCTCGATAAATTAGGGCTGCCTGCTCCCCGAACCACGCAGCAGTTTTATGATACGATGGTTGCTTTCAAAAATAACGCCTCCAAACTGGGAGTAGACCGGGTTATCCCCTTCATTATGAACAATGATGTCCGCTGGCAAGCGTATAATATCTTTCTCTCTTTTATGGACCCGAATTTTTCTCTTAAGGATTACTATATAAACACGGTAGCAGAACGGCAGTTATTGATTCCGGGCGTCAAAGAAGCTCTCCGCTTTCTCAATACCATGTATATCGACGGTCTTATTGATCCGGATTTTCCGCTCTATACGAGTGACGAGCAGCCGAGCAATCTGATGAAAAGCGGACGGGTTGGCGCCTTTCAACACAACTGGGACCAACCGTACCGTCAGAATCTACAGATTCAAACAGAACTTGAGAAAAACATTCCCGGTGCAAAATTCGTTCCCATTGACCCCTTTACCGATTCCGCAGGACGGACTCCCAAGCGCGGTTCCCTAGCAGCGGGCGGCTTGATTATGTTTGTTCCCAAGTCAAGCAAAAATCCGGAAGCGGCGCTCCGCTATGCCAATTGGCTCTGCCGCTATGAAAACTATCACTTCCTGCAGTTCGGCACCGAAGGAATTAACCATACACAGCGGAATGGGATTAAAGTACCGATAACCGCTACCGGAGCTTGGATACAGAATTCCGGCGCCAATGTGGATTACACCTTTAGTATCAACGGGTACGTGGTGCCTCCGGAACAATTCGGGGAAGTACTGTCCGCCAGTTATCCGGGTATTCCCCCTGAAGAAGTAACCGTTGCGTACCGGATCGGCTCTACTGACGTAAAAGCTTTACCGTATGTTCCCGCTACGATACTGTCCCTTGCTCCGGTGCGGCAAGTATTGGTAGACAAAGAAAAAATACTCAGCGTCAACCTGATTTGCGCCAAACCGGGCGAATTTGACCGCGTGTGGGATGTTGGTATAAAGGATTGGCTTGATTCCGGCGCCCAGGCCGTTATTAACGAGCAGCGGGCAAAATACCGCTAGGTGGTGCGCTAGCCCATGCAAAGGCATGGGTGTGCGCGGCGGCATAGCAATATCACAGTAAAACTGCTACAGTATCACTAAATATTTGAAGGAGGAACAGCTACCATCTCAAGATTTAATAATTAAATAATTAATTAATTATCTGAGTGTAGCTTAATGTTTATGATTATACCGAATTTTCCCCACATGCTGCACGGTGGCGATTATAACCCGGAACAGTGGATTAAATGGAAAGATACGATTTGGAAAGAAGATATGCGTCTTGCACAAGCAGCATATATTAATACCGTGTCGGTGGGAATTTTTTCGTGGTCGACCCTTGAGCCGCATGAAGGGGAATTCCATTTTGAATGGCTTGATGAAGTGCTTGATATGTGTGCCGAACATGGTATCGTTGCAGTGTTAGCGACACCTTCCGGTGCAAAACCGGCATGGCTTGCTCAAAAGTATCCGGAAGTACTCCGCGTTAACGAACGGAGAGAACGGAATTATTATGGAGGACGGCATAACCACTGTCTTTCGTCTCCGATCTACCGTGAAAAAGTGAGCCGAATAAATACCTTGCTTGCTGAACGGTACAAAAAGCATCCGGCCCTTGGCTTATGGCATATTTCTAACGAATACGGCGGTGAATGTCACTGCCCCCTCTGTCAAGAGCGTTTCAGACAGTATCTTCAGCACAAATTTCAAACATTAGAGTCCATTAATGAAGCATGGTGGACCGCTTTTTGGAGTCATACGTACACCGATTGGACTCAGATTGAAAGCCCCGGTCCGTTGGGAGAAAACGGTCTGCACGGTTTGAATCTTGAATGGAAGCGCTTTACAACAGAACAATTTGTTGATTTTTACCTTTGTGAAACGAAACCATTGAAAGAAATAACCCCCAATGTTCCATGTACAACGAACTTAATGGGAACGTATCCGGGTATTGATTATATGCGTTTAGCTGAAGTTCTTGACGTTGCTGCATGGGATTCGTACCCCCGGTGGACAAGCCGGGACGATACAGTACTCGGCGCACGCACAGGATTTCTGCACGATCTTGCCCGTTCTTTAAAGAAGAAACCATTTTTACTGATAGAGTCATGTCCGTCGGCAACAAGCTGGCAGCAAGTTGCAAAGTTAAGATCTCCCCGCTTACATGTACTCCAATCGATGCAAGCAGTTGCACACGGTGCCGATAGCGTTCAGTATTTTCAAATCCGGAAATCCCGCGGCGGTCCGGAAAAGTTCCACGGTGCGGTTATTGACCACGAAGGGAGTGAACATACGAGAGTTTTTCATGACGTTCAAGATGTCGGCAGACAACTAAGCCAATTAGATTCTCTTGTCGGCGCTCAAACTCCCGCACAGACAGCCTTAATATACGATTGGCATGTACGGTGGGCGCTTGACGATGCCAATGGATTTTTGCAAGACAAAACTCAGTATGAACAGACGGTTATTGACCACCACCGTGCAGTATGGAATCAAACTATTCCCGTTGACGTTATTGATTCTACGAGGGATTTTGGTACGTATCGGGTGCTTATTGCTCCTATGCTGTATATGATCCGTCCTATTGTGGCAGAACGGATTAAAACCTTTGTTGAACAGGGGGGGATATTTGTTGCAACGTATTTGACCGGTTATGTTGACGAGCATGATCTTACTTTTTTAGGAGGATTTCCCGGACCTTTAAAAGAACTGTTAGGCTTGTGGTGTGAAGAGCTTGACTCGTTATTTCCGGACATGGAAAACAGTTTTGAATGGCAGAAAAAGACCTATAAAGTGCATGATTTTTGTGAATTAGTGCATCTTCGCGGGGCAACAAGTTTGGCATTATATGAAAAAGATTTTTACGCAGGCCGTCCGGCTCTTACGGTACACCCCTATGGCAAAGGAAAAGCTTACTTTATTGCAAGCCGTACGGGAGATGATTTCCTTGAGTCTTTTTACCAGTATATTGCTGCAGAAGCTTCGCTGAATAAAGCCCTGCAATCGCCCTTACCAGAAGGAGTGAATGCACAAATCCGGGTCACCGGAACGGATACGTTTATTTTTGTCATGAATTTTACTCATGAGAAAAAAACCGTTGACGGCGGTTCTGCGGGAATTAAAATACTCGATGCATTTGAAACGTGGATCATAAAAAAACCGCACAGTTCTTGTTAAGCTATGTACGCCGCAGAGGAGTATGAAGAAGGGTAGCTCTCATTCAGTATTTGTTGTTTGTAGTACTACTTCATTCATACGCCGCAGCCGGCGGCATACGTCCCGCGCCAAATTCATAATAATCAATGCAAAGACTTTTATATCACGTTTATATAATTCATATATCGCACTGTGTGAAAGCAACAGGAGTTTTGTATCCGTTTGTGCGTTAACTGTTGCAGCTGACGGCATAGGATCAAGAATTTCTACTTCTCCAAAGATTTCCCCTTCTCCAAAAGTACTCAGATTAATATTCTTTTTTCGTACTACAACAGTACCTTCATAGATAAAATACAGTGAGTCACTTGGTTCTCCTTCATTAAGAATAATATCCCCCCGTTGATAAGATTTTTCTTGCATAAGTGCATAAACTATACGAATTTGCTCATTATTTAAACCACCGAAAAATGGATATCTATAAAGCATAGCAGACTTAATCATAGTGATAATACTCCTTAATATAATATAGGATAATTTCTCTCAAACAGTGGATTAAACGTGCAGAACTGTTGCTACAGCGTCACACGTTTGAGAATACCCGGTTATTCGGCATATCGTTGACGTACCAGGTTTTATTGCTGGTACGAGCGGTTCCAATTGAAGACTTAAATAATTTTCTGAAAGAGCTTTTCCGCCATGTTCAACAATTGCTTCTACTTCTTTTCCTATCCACCGTTGTATATAAGCTCTTTTCTCAGTTTGTGCAACATGCATTAACGTTTGAATCCTTGAATTCTTTTCATAGTCCGGTACCCGGTTAGGCAAATGAAAAGCTTCCGTGCCGGGTCGCCTTGAATAGGGAAAAGCATGAATCCATGCGCAATGCAAGGAAGTACATAATTGCACTGTCTGCTGAAAATCTTCCCGCGTTTCGCCAGGAAAACCTGCAATAATATCAGAAGCAATAAACGGATCATTTTTACATGAGCGGAGTTTTTGTACCGCTTCAATAATACATTCCGGAGTCGCCGTCCGCCGCATTGCATGTAATATAGACGCACTTCCGGATTGAATGGATAGGTGAAAGTGCGGGCGGATTCGATGGTCAGAAAGTACCGAAATCAACCGTGCATTAATAGTTTCCGGTTCAAATGAAGAAAGCCGAATACGAATCGTTGTACTGTGCCTAAGAATACGCGTTAACAGTTCGGCAAAATCAACAGTATCTGCGTAGTGACCGATATTAATGCCCGTGAGTACTACTTCTCCAAAAGCAGATTCTTCAAATTTTTTAATCCAATGGAGAATATCGTTGAGCGGGCGACTCACTTGCGGCCCTCTGGCTATTGATACGCGGCAAAACGAACAATGATTATTACAACCGTCTTGAATTTTTAAAAATGCCCGTGAATGAAGAGAAAAACAATCAGGGCTGAACGCAAAAGCTTGGCTATTCTTTTGAGGACGAAACGTTTCAAGGGGAAATCCTGATTCAAGGTGGCGGGGTAAATCAAGGAGACTGTCCTTAGATTCTCCTCGGACAACAAAAACATGCGGATCAAGAGCAGAAAGTTTTTCAGACTCAAGTTGAGCATAGCACCCCGTCACGATAATCGGGGTGCCGGGACGTTCACGGAGTACTTTATAGATGATATGGCGCGTTTTCTGTTCTGCTTTTCCCGTCACAGTACAACTGTTGATAAGGTACAGATCGGCTGCTTCATGTATTGAGACAACATTCCATTGAGCTTGTATAAAAGCTGCGCTAATTGCTTCACTTTCTAGTTGGTTGACTTTACACCCTAACGTATAAACAGCGATTTTTTGCACAAGTCTACCGGAAAGCTTGACGACTTCGTTCTAAACCGCGTTGAGCGTCCACAAGTCTTGCATTGAGTTCAAGCGCCCGATTATAACTTTGAATTGCTTCAGTCAATTCTCCTGCTTTTTCGCGAGCATATCCAAGCCGTGTATGCCAGAGAGCATTTTCTTGCTGCCAATGTACCGCTAAAGAAAGTGCAATATCAGCATGGCGGAATTTTCCCTGCCGAATATACAGTTCCCCCATAAAGTAATACACAGTATCAATAAGATGTCCTTCCGGCGCTACATTTACATACTCTTGAAAATGAAGAAGAGCCTCTGCATTACGCCCTTCATAGTAATCAATTTCCCCTTGAATTTCTATAATTCTGGCGTCATAACGATTGAGCGCACGCGCACGCTGAGCATAACGCGCAGCTTCCGGATACCGGGCGAGCTGTATCAACGACCAGCATATAACAACATGCGCTTCGATATTTTGCGGATCTTCCTTTAAAAGAATTTCGCTCAATGCAACGGAACGTTCAAAATTACCGTTTCTGTACTCGTTAAGTGCGTCAATCCGTGTTTGAGCGCCACCGAGTATCGGCATCCACATAAAAAAAAGGAATACTACTGTATATTTCATAATTCATCCGAGTTTAAACTTAAGGTTCCTATCTTCCGTTCAAGCATAGTACAATGACCGTTAAAAGAACAACCGGCTTCGAAAGAAATTTCAGCAGTTTCAATATCACCGACAAGGATTCCCGTTTTACTGATAAGCAGTTTTTCGACAGCATGAACATTGCCACGGACAGTTCCCCGGATAATAACATGCGGAGCGTCAACGGTAGCTTCAACTATTGCCCCCGTATCAATGAGTAAGGTGCTTTTGCCCCGGATCGTTCCAGTAAGTACCCCACGGATCATAAACAGTTTCTCAAACTCAACGTCACCGGAAAAATCAATATCTGCCGATAAAATAGTATCAAAATCAGAATCTTCAAGCGTTTCATTCAAAAATTCAGACATACCTACCCTCTTCTAATATATAAAGGTATAGAACTCACTTCTTTTTCATTAATGTAAAGAATAAAATTCACCATACCAACAGTGATGAAGCGAAGCCGCGAAATAGTAAATACTAAATGCGACACTGTTGTTGAATTCCCCACTCCTTTTACATTAATATGCCCCCCAATTGATTCAATATTCCGTATTTCTCCATTTAAACTTCGTACTTCAACTCTAAACGTATGATTTTTAAATTCCCACATATCAAAACGAATCCGAATAACGACAGACATTTGCGGATGTTCGCATGGAAATGTACGAGACATAATAGTATCAAAAGTACCAACGATAGTTAATTTTCCGTGACTTTCCTGTGCAAAATCTGCAAGGGTAAAAACTTCTATTTTCACGAGGCTTTTGCAACCACAGTGCGTACTGGAATATACATGCTCAATATCGTACCTTTTTCCATGTCTGTCTGCATTTTTATCTCTCCGTACAACTCCTCTATCTCTTCAATACTATCCATTTTGCACGAGTTGCATCAGAATTTCTTTAGCAATCCGCCGCAGGGTTAATATATACAGATCAATCGGATCATATTCTGTAACGACTTTATATGCCGTCTTTCTTAACGATTCAATTTTTTGAATAGTTTCTCCACATTTATCTCTATCACGCATGATTTTATCAATTTCCACAGTAAGATGAACTATATCGTCAAAATCTATAGGATCTTTTTTTTGATTTAATAGCATACATATTCCGTATCTATGAGCATAGATCGCTCTTGACCTACGGTCAAGAGGAAGGTGTATGGTTAAGATTCATCTCACCACTTCTTCAATAGGTTGTATCCATTGATTCAAACGTATCGCGGATTTTCTCTAATGAGGCTAATTCACGGTTTATCGTATGCTCATAATCAAGGGTTTTATCTTCAATTCGGAACATTTCATCTTGCCAAAACTGTATTTCCTTTAAATCAATAAAACGAAACCGTCTTTCCCGTGCTTTTTCTGCCCACGTAAGTGCCTCATTCCAATAGTACAGTGCGGTTTTGTAACAAGCTTCAGTCGTTTTTAAACTTTCTAAATTTTGCTCTTTAAATGGGGCATTATAAAAATATGCATTCCGTTTGTTCCATTTATTTCCTAAAAAAATATACTGTTCAATCATTTTAAGATTTAAATGCATCATAAATAAGTAGCGGTATTTTTCCCATTCTAATTCATTTTCAATACGTGCAACAGCATAGAGAGGGTTCGCAAAATCAGCTGCTAAAGCTTTTTCTAACCAGTAAATATTCTCCATAGTATTATCGGGATATTGGATATAATGCATGTGAAATAATCGATAGAATTGCTCTTTGAAATAAACCGGATAAGCGTGAAGCTGTGCGGCACTCATAAGTATAAATATTCCCGTAACCATGAACCGTTTCATATATATCCCTTTAAATACTAGCATGGTTAAGCAGTTTTTGCACTGTTTTTTGTACTTCTTCTACTGTTTCTGCCGCATTAACTGTGGTAATACAACAACCTTTTTTTGCATAGTGCGGCAATAGACGACGGTAGCGTTCCCGTATTTGTGTTTGAAATGCATACTGTTCGTAGCTGTCTTTTACCAGACGGTTCCCGATACGCGCTAAAGCTTGAGCAGGATCTATATCAAAAAAAACGATCAGCGACGGGAGCGGAAAATTTTTATTAAGCGACACCGGTAAAGATTCTCCACATGTTAACCCTTGATATACGAGTGAAGAAAGGATATAACGGTCGCAAATAACTGTTTCTCCCCGTGAGCAGCGTTCAATAATACCGTTCGGCGCATAGAGATGTTCATGTCTATCGGCAGCGAAAAGCATCGCTAATGTTTCAGGCTGTACGGTAAGCTCCGAGTGAAGCAGTTCCCGAATAAAACAACCAAGGGGACTGTCTGTTGGTTCTGCAGTAATCCATAGTTTTTTTGTTGTATGGTATTCAGCGATCAACTGGAGTTGTGTTGTCCGTCCGCTCCCGTCACCGCCTTCAAAAACAATAAAATTTGGCAAAATAGTCACGAGACTAGTTTAAATATTTAAAGAATAGGCGTCTAGTCATACGAGGCGCTCCTTTGTAGTATAGAGCTATGAATCCGACATTAGAACAACTGAAGCTGCGCGGGTTTTTCAAACAGTGCAGCGCTCTTGAGAATCTTTCCCATTTAATGGACGAAGGTCCGATTACTTTTTATGAAGGCTGTGATCCGACCGGAGCAAGTTTGCATATTGGACACATGGTTCCCTATTTTGCCTTTAAACATTTATGTTCAACGGGACACACCGGTATTGTCCTTGTCGGCGGCGGAACTGCGCGGATTGGCGACCCTTCAGGAAAGACCGAAAGCCGAAAAATGCTCAGTTATGACCAACTTGACCGTAATACTGCAGCGATTACTGTGCAGTTGACCAAGTTTTTCGGTTCAGACACCAATATTATCTGGGCAAATAATAAAGCATGGCTGAGTAATCTTAACTATATTGATTTTTTACGGGATATCGGCAGTCATTTTTCTGTTAATCGCATGTTATCGTTTGAGACCTATAAAATCCGCATGGAAACAGGACTTTCGTTTATTGAATTTAATTATCAATTACTGCAAAGTTACGACTTTTTACAACTTTACAAACAGTACGGTTGCCGTCTTCAAATCGGCGGCGACGATCAGTGGGGAAATATCGTTGCCGGCAGCGATCTGATTCGGCGGATTGAAGGTACCGAAGTGTTCGGCTTAACGTTCCCGCTGATCACGACAGCAGAGGGGAAAAAGATGGGAAAAACAGAAAAAGGCGCTATCTTTTTGGATCCGACCCTCACAACACCGTATGATTTTTTTCAATATTGGCGCAATATTGCTGATCAAGATATTCAGCGGTTTCTCTTAATGTTTACGTTTTTACCGGTTGAAGAATGTTATGCAATCAGTGCTTTAGATCCAAACGAAGCAAAAGAACGGTTAGCGTGGGAGCTGACTGCGCTGATACACAGTAAGGACGATGCTGATAAAGCATTAGACGGCGCACGGGCAGCTTTTGGTAAAGGGGGAACTATTGAATCGATACCGCAGGTGCTGGTACCATTGACCGCCTTTGAACAGGGGTATAATGCGGTCGATCTATTTTTCCATGCCGGTCTTGTTGCAACAAAAAGTGAAGGGCGCCGGTTAATCGAACAGGGCGGCGCATGTATTGCAAAAACGTCCGGAGCATTTATTCCGATAACGGATCCGAAAACAGTGATCGGTACCGCATATTTAGCGGACGATGCGACTCTCCTCTTGCGGGCAGGAAAAAAACAGTATCGCCGTATCTGCACCCGGTAAACTCTTCTACATTTTACAAAAGGGATAATGTTACTGCTGTTTTTTCAATTCTTCTTTTTGCAATATCAAAATAATTATCGTCAATTTCAATACCGATGCGCGGCATTATCCCAAATTTTGCCTTCCAGTTGTTTGAGTACCTTCAAAAAACTGCGTATCCGTTCCGGACTGCGTACTGTTGTTGATATGGACCACAGTCTCATGGTTTCCTCGCTGTTCTAAAATTTTTCGGCTCTTAAAGAGTCGATTTCTCCTCTTTAAGAGCCGATTTCCCCTCTTAAAGACCTGATTTCCCCTCTTTAAGAGTCTAAAATGTTCTAAAATCCCGTATAAGGGTATTGTTCCGAGAATGTTTTTTTAAATCGTTTTGGTGACGGTTTCTGTTTCGCTCTCGCTAGACTTCCTTTTGCCGCCGGGGAATCGGGTTTTGAGTTCGTCGTATACGGCCTTTGCACCGGGAATATCTTGTGCGGCAGCCATCTTGACCGACTTATAAAAGATGAGGGCTGCTTGATACGCCTCGCTTCCGGCGACCATTTCCGTGTCGTCAACGCCCTGTTCCAACTGTTGGATAGTGTTGCACAGTGTCCACAAGCCGTGGGCATCGGAAAAATCTGCACCAAAAGCCGCTATATCAAGGTAGGGCGGGACAAGATTGGGATTCTGCTGGGCAAAATCGTAGGCTTTCTCCACAAAGCCGATGGTTTTTTCGCCCATTTTAGGCAATTCGTGCCGTTCTGCAGGGGTCAAGGCAAGTACATAGGGGGCAAGCAATGTCTGCGCTTCGTCAATTTTGGTTTGCACCTGACTTAATACGGTTGAGGGTATGGCCTGCACATGTTGATTGTCTTTCATAATGGCTCCTTTTGGATAAGTTTGAAAGTATCATATATGAAAAGCGGGGAATTAACAAGGGGATGTTGACACAAGATAAGAACGTATTGAAAGAGGTGGGCGGAGGTTTTGCGTGGGAATAAGCGAAGCGAATGCCCGAACCGCACGGAAGCCCGAACCGCCTACGGCGGCAAGGGCAAGGGGACAGACCCCCACGTTAAACAGGGACTGTCCCTGAATCCCCACGACATTTCTTTACCGCGCCCTGTAGCTCCACCTATTGCCGTTGTAGGTATACGTTCCCGCCTTTCTGCCGTTGCGGTTGTAATAGGCGGTCAGCTCATGGTCAAATGCAACATCATCAACTTCTACATTCGTTCCAATAGTAACACTGGTCAGTTGATTCTCTTCAAACGCCCACTTCCCAATAGTGGTAACTGAATTGGGGATGTTCATGCGGGTCAGTTGATTCTCCGCAAACGCATGAGACTCAATAGTGGTGACCGAATTGGGGATGTTCACGCTAGTCAGTTGATTATCTGCAAATGCCGCCTTCCCAATAGTAGTAACCGAATTGGGTATGTTCATGCGGGTCAGTTGATTATTCATAAACGCCCCTTGCTCAATAGCGGTAACTGAATCGGGTATGTTCACGCGGGTCAGTTGATTATTCATAAACGCCCCCCTCAATAGTAGTAACCGAATTGGGTATGTTCATGCGGGTCAGTTGATTATTCATAAACGCCCCTTGCTCAATAGCGGTAACTGAATTGGGCATGTTCACGCGGGTCAGTCGATTATTATAAAATGCCCCAAACTCAATAGTAGTAACCTTTTTTGGAATACTCACGCTGGTCAGATTTTTACTCTGAAACACTTTATCTGCAATAGCGGTAACAGGACTTCCCTGTAACCGCGCGGGGATAACGACATTCCCGCCGTTTCCCCTATACCCAATGAGGACAAGTCGTCCATTCTCTACTCTTGATTCAAAGTCGCTCTCATTTTGAGCGTAGACTGTTAAGCATGCAGTAACCGTTAAGCCTACGGCAGCCGCCAATAATACCATAATAACTTTCTTCATAAGAAACTCCTTTTTTTGTATCTTTACGGAATCAAGTCCCTCCACAAGCCTTTCCTGCCTATAAAATCCCTATTCTATCAACTTTTTGGCGTATGTTGAGAGAAGAACTTTGTACGTAGAGGGGACAGACTTCTGAATCTATCTCAGTTTGATGGAGACGTAAAGATATGGATTCTGGCAGGAAGACGGTACGAGTGAAGCATCATAGTAGGACGGTGTTTAATCTGATTCCAGTAAGGAATCAAACTGGTACTCCTTAAGCGGCTTCCCTTTGCGGGAGCCTTTTTTATTCAAGGGGACAGACCTCTTTCGCATACCGTTCCGGCTGCTTACGAGGTTTGCCACCCTTCATTAGCCTAGCTGCGTAAAGCGGTGTTACAGCAACGGTTCTTGCTCGATTAAATAATGAAAAAGCATGATTATGGATGGCATCGATATAGTCTGGATTTAGTTGTAAAGCTTTATCATAATCAGTTATACGTAGCCGAGCCGCCTACGGCGGCTTACGCATACAGACCCGTTAGGCGCTGTACAGGCGTATACAATTATGCCTATTCTGTTTTTTTATTAAATTTTGATGTTAATACATTTTGAAAATCTTTATCCAATAAAAAAATTTCATTCTTTGCATTAATTGCATGATTACCCAATAAAACATCTTTTGTAAATTCGATGCTTAACATAAGATAAAATATAACAACAAAAACAAAATCGGGTAATTGTTTCAACTTACCGATCTTCAAAGGGGTTATTGGTATTCCGGCTTTTTCCACTGTATATAAATTATTTTTTAAATCTGATGCAATATGGCGAAGAATATATTTGCTTTTCGCCGTTTTTATATCCACAATACCATTATCTGTATAAAAATGTTTGTTTGTGATTGTTACCGCAGCGTGTGTAATATGAAATGCTAAAATATTATTTGCGATTTCAATGGGTATACCGGATAATTCAAATAATTTTAAAAGCCCTTTTATCCGTTCTGTTATTTCTCCATTGATTTCGCCAAATATTGTTTTTTGTACGTTTTTTGAACCAATTTGAGCATATAATATATCCTCTTTTATATCACCACCGGCACCGGGAAAACCTGGAATCAATTTATCTCCGATAATTTCAACCCAGCGATTATATCCTACAGAATTGCTCATAGTAACAATATTTTTGCTTTTATTTTGTTTTAATATCTTTAAGGCACTTTCCATTTGATCATATCTTACTGGAACAAATATATAGTCATAAATATCATTATCATCAAGTTTGTCTATTACTTTTATTAATACCTTTTTTATTATTCCTTTATCGTTATATAACAACCCCTTTTGTTTCAATGCTTCCAATCTTTTTCCACGAGCATATAACGTAACATCAAGATTTGCCAATGAAAATTTGGTTGCATATAGGCTGCCGATAACTCCCGCGCCAAAAATCAAAAATCTCACATTTTACCCCTTTTTCCATAATTATTAAAAATTATAATGCTGTATTTTTTATTTAATGTCCAGTGCTTTGGCAATTTATTCAAACATTTTAGCCCGTATTGTAGATCCGTTTCGGCTGTTTACGAGATTTGCCAAGGCAAATAAGGACTTTGCGGAGTAAAGACCAAGGCTGACAAAATGTAGCCGAGCCGTCTACGGCGGCTTACGCATACAGACCTGTTAGTCGCAGTTTTGGCTGCTTTTATTCTAATTGCTCCCATGTAGTTTTACCATTCTTCCGAATACGTAATACTCCCCACATTACTGCAATACCTATTAAACTCCATAAACTTTGTATAAAATTCAAACCTATTGCCATATTAAGTATTAATGAAACAATTGAAAGGCCAATGAATACCCAAATCCCAATTTTTTTCCAACATAATAACAGAATACTACCAATGACTGCACCCATTGAAACAAGTCCATAAAGCATCATCAATTCATTGGAAATATCATAATATTGAGTAATCATTTGTGGTGTAAACATATAAGATGTCCCTACAATGGCATTACATATCAATGTAAATATTAAATAAAAAGAGGTAAATCCGTGTCTTTTTTTTTCATTGGTATTCACAGTTGTTACCGACACAATGCTGACTCCGCATTTGGGACAAAATTGAGCATCATTTCCAATTTCCATGCCACATTTTTCACAAAACATTATTTCTCTCCTATCAATTTATTTAATATTACAATATGAAACGTTTATATTGTCAAAAATTATATATATTTTGTCAAGTTTATTTTTATAAAATTTCAAAAAATTTCAGCTCAAATTGCACATACCGTTCCGGCTGCTTACGAGGTTTGCCACCCTTCATTATTACGGCATAGCCATACCTAAGCCTAGCTGCGTAAAGCGGTGTTAACAGCAACGGTTCTTGATGCAAGTGCGTTGCTCGACGGTGTGAGCGTGGCATATACGGCTAAGCAATGCGTTTAACTTGATGAAAAATTATGAAAAATTGCCGTTCTTGTCGCAAGCGGCATAGTGGTCGGGCGAAAAAGGGCGCAGACTCCATGATGGGTTGCTTTGTTCTGGGATATAAGGGATACGCCGCCGTTCCCGCTCAAATTCCGGGTCCGGCAGGGGTATGGCGGAGATAAGACTCCGGGTGTAGGGGTGGATGGGATGGCGGTATACTTCATCGGCGGGTCCTATTTCCACCAGCTTCCCCCGGTACATAACCCCAATCCTGTCAGATATGTACGTTACCATTGAAATATCGTGGGCAATGAAAAGATAGGTCAGCCCTTGTTTTTCTTGGAGTTCCCGCAAAAGATTCACGATTTGCGCTTGAATAGATACGTCTAGCGCGGAGATTGGTTCGTCGCACACAATGAAGCAAGGCTCTGTTGCTAACGCCCGCGCTATACCGATACGCTGACGCTGTCCGCCGGAAAACTCATGGGGATACCGGGAAGCGTGATCGGGGCTGAGGCCCACCATGCGGAGCAGGACTGCGACCCGCTCGTCCCGTTCCTTCCGGGAGGCGGCAAGACGGTGATTGTCGATCCCTTCAGCGATAATATCTTTAACTTTCATCCGGGGGTTAAGGGAGGCATAAGGATCTTGAAAGATGATCTGTACCTCCCGTCTGAAACGCATGAGTTCTTTTCCGCTCCGTATTTCCCGAAGATCCCGTCCATTATAGCGGATAATCCCGGCGCTCGTATCGAGGAGTTTTAGGATCATCCTGCCGGTGGTGGTCTTACCGCAACCTGATTCCCCCACAAGCCCAAAAGTTTCCCCTTCACGGATGAAAAAACTTATCCCATCTACCGCAGGACTTTTTCCGGAATCATAGATGTGTACCAGATTTTCTACCTCCAGAATGATCCTAGATGCCTCCATGGTGTTCCAGCCTTCCGAAATATTCCGCCCGGCGTTTTTCCAGAATCTCCGGCGGCTTGACCCGGGGAGCGCGGGGATCCAACAGCCATGTGGCGGCGTAATGGGTATCGCTTACCGGGAAAAGGGGCGGTTCCCACATGGTGTCCACTTCCAAGGTATATGGATTACGGGGAGCAAAAGGATCCCCCGGCGGGAGGTCGAGGAGACTGGGAGGAGAACCGGGGATCGGCGTGAGGGCCCGCATCTCCTTTTCCAGAGTCGGCATAGCACCCAGCAACCCCCATGTATAGGGATGGCGGGGGTCGTAGAAAACCTCGTCCACCCGGCCTATCTCAATGATCCTTCCCGCATACATCACTGCCACTCTGTCCGCCACATTTGCTACCACCCCCAGATCGTGGGTAATAAATACTATGGAAGTATTCGTCTTCCGCTGGAGTTCCTTGAGGAGATCGATGATCTGGGCCTGCATGCTAACGTCCAAAGCAGTGGTTGGCTCATCGGCTATCAGCACTTTTGGATCGCAGGCAAGAACTATAGCTATGACAATGCGCTGCCGCTGTCCGCCGGAGAACTCATGCGGGTATTGGCGGCTCCTCCGCAGTGGGTCTTCGATCCCTACCAATGCCAAAAATTCCAGCATACGCCGGCGGGTTTCGCGGCGGCTTACCCGGCGGTGCAGGCTAAGTGTCTCCTCGATCTGCCGTCCTATACGCATGGTCGGGTCAAGGGAAGTCATAGGATCTTGGAATATCATAGCAATGTCGTTTCCCCGGATGGAACGCATCTGCTTTTCACTGACCGATAAAATATCTGTACCATCAAGCAGTATGCGTCCTGAATCGATACTCACATTCTTTGGTAAGAGCCGCATCATGGCACGGCACGTTACCGTTTTCCCGCTGCCGGACTCCCCCACGATTGCAAGGGTCTCCTGCTCGTATAAGGAAAAACTGACATTCCTCACTGCGTGCGCCGTGCCGTCCATCAACGTAAACGAGACGGACAGATTCTGAACTTCAAGTCTGAGTTTAGCCACCGGTCCTCCTACAGGTCTTTCATTCGGGGATCAAATGCATCCCGAAGCCCATCAGCGAATAGGTTAAAAGACAACATGATCACGCAGAGGATCAGGGCGGGAATCCACATCTGGTAGGGGTATATCCTGAATACCTTGTAGCCGCCGTTGAGGAGCGTTCCCAATGAAGCGTTGGGAATCTTCATTCCCACTCCGATAAAACTAAGAAATGTTTCAAAGAAGATCGCAGTGGGGATGGAGAACATCGTTCTGACCGCCACAGTGCCGGAAATATTGGGTATTATGTGGAGCAGAGCTATCCGTATCGGTGAACTGCCTAATACACGGGCGGCCTGGACGTATTCGAGCGTCCGAATCCGCAACGTCTGGGCGCGGACTATCCGGGCCATGGGTATCCAGGAGGAGAGTGTTAGAGCAAGGATGATAGAAAGCATCCCCGGCCGGAAGATGAGTATCGTCAGCACTACCAGAACGAGATTCGGCACGCCGTTGATGATTTCCAGTATCCGCTGCATCACCGTATCGGTTCTTCCCCCTTTGAGCGCTCCCGCAAGACCGTAAAACACTCCTATGGTCAGATCGAGAATGGCGGCGATAAATGCGATAGTTAAGGAAATTCGGGTACCGTAGAGGGTACGAGAAAGGAGATCCCGTCCAAATTCGTCGGTACCACAAGGATAATGTACTCCGGCGGGAACGCCTGCGGCGGCGTAGCGGTCTACCCATGCCCCCCGAAAACGGGCAAATCCGTTAAGGCCATTGACCGAAAAGCCTGGTATGCGGGGAGGGAGGTTTGAGTGGGGAATATTCTGGACATTCGGATTATGGGGGGACAGTACGGGAGCAAGAAAAGCCACAGTAATGATAACAAAGAGTATTCCCAGAGCGGTTACGGCTGCCCTGTTTTTCCGGAGCCGCCGCCAAGCATCCTGAGCAAAAGTAAGGGAGCGTGTCTGGCGTACCGGTTCCTCCACTGTTGGAGACGAAAGTCGGAAACGGAAGAGTTCTTCGGGTATATCAGGCGTAAGCGGAGAGTTCACTGTCCGCCTCCCACCCGTACCCGCGGATCTATGAGCTGATAGAGCAGATCCATAATAAAGATCACTGTTACCAACAGTATTGAAAACAGAATGGTTACCGCCATGATGGTGGCGTAATCATTGGACAGAATGGACTTGGTAAACTGCTCTCCGATACCGGGAACGGCAAAGATATTTTCTACTACCAGGGAGCCGGTCATAAGGGAAACGGTCATCGGGCCGATGATGGTCAGAAAGGGGATGAGGGCGTTTCTAAGGCCGTGAGTCAGGACAAGACGGACTTCCCCCATACCTTTGGCACGGGCCAGCTCGATATAATCACTCCCCAGAACTTCAATGAGTTCCGCACGGATAAACCGTGCCGAGTCTGCCATAGGTGAAATAGACAGTGCCAGTGAAGGGAGAATCGTTGATCGAAAACCATCGTTCCACAAGCCGATGGGCAAGAGCCGGAGGCTGATAGCGAAGACGAATTGCAGCAAAACAGCTGCCACGAAGTTCGGCACCGAACGGCCCAATATGGCAAATACTGAACAGAAGGTGTCGATCCACGTATTATGTTTCATAGCAGCGATAGTTCCAAGGCTTATCCCTACCAACGCTCCGAATATGACCGCCTGCAATCCCAGCTGTATCGAAGGTCCTAGTCGGGTTTTGAGAAGGGTGATCACCTTTTGGTCGGAAAATTGCAGTGAAATACCAAAATCTCCCCTGACTATATTGGCAAGATAATTCAGATACCGTTCCCCCAGCGGTTTATTAAGGCCGTACTTTTCGTTCAGCATTTGGATCTGTATTGCCGTGAGTCGGGACTGGTCCTGATAGGGAGTACCGGGGAGGATGTTCATCAGCAAAAAGGTAATGGTGATAATCACATAAAGGGTTATCACCATATACCCTATCCGCCGGACAAAAAATCGGAACCAACGGTTCATACGGACATCTATTCAAAATAAGCGCGGGTGATGTCAATGGGAGTACCCAGCACGTGTATCACATAACCCTTGAGTTTCGGGTTGATAAGGTAACTCTTAGCAGCCTGCACCAAGGGCACTGTAACCACGTTATCAATGAGGTACTTGTTGGCTTCCCGCAGATGTTCCCAGCGCAGGGCAAAGTTGATGCCATCGCTGGTTTCCAACGCGTTGATCAGGGTGGTAATTTCCGGCGATACCCAACGGCCGTGGTTATGCTCGTTGCTCGTCTCAAACTGCTTGATATAGGTCGCGGGGTTAAACTCCCCGGTCCATCCTCCAAGTGCTAGATCGAACTTATAAGCCATCATCTCCTGGAACCGTACCGAAGCTGGCACGTTGGCAAGATCTATCTTAAGCCCTGGAAGATTAGTCTCGTATACGCTTTGCAAGTACTGTCCGGTCTTGATACCCTCATCATTATCGGTGGTTACTAGTCGGAGGGTGATACTCGAAACTCCCAGTTCCCGCAAGGCTTGGGCAAAAAACCGTTGCGCTTCGGAGATGTTGGTAGAAACCAGAACACCGAAATCTTCGGCGATACTCTTACCGCTTCCGGGACTTACAGCAATGCCATTGGGAATTATCCCCACCGCAGGAATACCGTCACCGTTCAGGATAGACTGAGCTAATTCGTCCCTGTCAACCGCCAACAACAATGCCTTGCGAAGGTTGATGTTCTTGAGGTATTGGTTGGAACTGATCCCCAATTCCAGGTTAGTCATCCTAAGAGTTTTTACCGATACCAGATCTGGAGTACCTCGGTAAGCAGTAAGGTATTCACCTGCTACAGCTGCTGCATCCAGCGTTCCTGCCTCGTAGAGTGCCACTCCTGTGGCGGCATCTTTTACAACCTGAATGTTGATTTCGTCAAAATAGACATTTTTCGCGTCCCAATAGTAAGGATTTTTAACATATTTCCATGATATATTTGCCCCGTTCCAGCCGGTAAGGATGAATGGGCCGGAAGCCAAGAGATTCTCTGCAGAAAGCCCGTAATTCACACCCTTCTCGCGGACAAATGCCCTGCTTACTGGTGCCATGAGAGATGAGGAAAGCTCCGTATTGATATAAGGATTGGGGGCTACCAGAGTGATTTCCAAACTGCTGTCCGAAAGGGCGCGAATTCCTAGATTTTCCGGTGGCTGTTTTCCGGCGATGATGTCTGCTGCGTTTTTCAAATAGGTTATCCGGTTGGCGCTCTGGGAACCGGTGGCGGGATCCACAATACGCTGGGCTGCGTACACAAAATCATCAGCGGTAATTTTGACACCGTTGGAAAAGGCGATATTGGGCTTTAAATGTATGGTCAGAGTAAGTCCGTCAGCACTTACAGTAGGCATATCCGCCGCTAAAGCCGGAACGGGTTCATTATTCTCGTTGATTTCATATAGACTTTCGGTAAAAATCTCGATTTGCTCCCAACTGATGGTATCATAGCCCTTACCAGAATCCATCGTCGTTACCTCTCCGGGTGCTACCCAGTTGAGCACCTTGGACAGAGTCTTTTGACTCTGTCCCTGACTTCTTCCTGCTCCATAGGCGGAAAAAGCAAGAACCACCATCAGCACAAACACATTCAGTCCGATCAATAAACGTTTCATACAAAACTCCTTATGAATTGATTCTTCCTTCTTTTAAATATCAGAAAGTTAAAATATTGTTTAGTTTTATCAAATTATTCATAGTACGTCAATGGGTTTAGTTTTCAAATTCAAAACTGAAATGCAAAAAAATAAAAAAGGCACCGTCAGATCTAATAGAATGAAACGGCTAAACACATTCAACGGAGGTTTACGATGCCCTATACTCACTATACTGAAAATGAAAAGACGTGCTACGAGTCATAATGAGCATAGCTTCAGACTAGGAGTGCATCGTGGTCATTTTGGCAAACCATCCCAGCAGTGTATACTGGAAAATTAACTGCAATACTAGAGAAGAGATATACTCCGCTCGACGGGGACGCAGAAAAGTGCGGCAGAGCGGTGAGCAGAAAGTAAGCCAAGCCTGAAATTAAGAAACACCGTTCTGATAGGTATGGTTTTTTCAATGTTCAAACGGGAAAGATCCCACTCTTAAACAGCATTATCGGTATCTGCAGGGCAGAATGCGTAAAAGAAGAAGTAGCCATGAATGTACAGAGGCGCTCACTGTCCTTATCAACGAGTAAAATAAAAATACCCTTTGAATGAAAACTGAGAAAATAGCCGTTAGAGCTATTAGGTTGTGGCAGCTAAAAATCGGCGCAAAAACGCCGTTTATTCTGTATAGTTATTCAACAATCCGCTGGGATAAGCCCAGTGGATTGTACCTAGCTACACGGCTGTTAAGACGTTTTGGCGGCCGAATAAGGGTTTTGCGTGAAATACATACCTTAACTTGTAGAACACTTTCTAAAACTCGGAGAATACATTCTAAAACTTGTAGAATACATTCTAAAACTTGTAGAATACATTCTAAAACTCGGAGAACACTTTCTAAAACTCGGAGAATACATTCTAAAACTTGTAGAACACTTTCTAAAACTTACGGAATGTATTTATCTCCGCCTTAAACTACTGCTGAGACAAGCTCAGATGCTTGTACCTAGCTACACGGCTGGAACGATGGTTATCGCTTCTCCAATTGACAGAATGCCTGCCCCAATTACAACGATGGTATGATTAAGGTGCATTCCGCTTCCATTACCATTGTGCTTGACGTACTGTCAAAAAGAACGGTGCATGACTACGGTTCAGACAAGCTGGTGGGTTTTCATGTTTCCATACATTATTATATTCAACTCCCCCTGGGACAAGCCCAGTGGATTGTAAATAGCTACACCGGCTGAACGATGGTTATCGCTTCTACTATTGACGGGCAAGCCTGTCCCGATTGCTTTGACCGGGCATACTTATCACGGATATTCTTTGCAGCGTTTATATCTGCATGATCCGTGTGTCCACAATGCACACAGATATACCGAGATTTATTACGGGATTTCTTGTCAATGATTCCGCAGACATTACATGTTTGGGATGTGTATCGAGGACTTATATTCACCACATGAATGGCGTGCAGTTCACACTTGTACTTCAATTGTTGTTCAAATTGTGAGAATGACCAGTTTGAAAGCCACGAGTTGAACTTTTTTCCTTTGTTTTTCTGTGTTCTGATTCCCGTTAAATCTTCAAGGACATAGGTCTGTACATCGATATTCGCAGCTAATCGTTTGGT
>JAISSB010000057.1 GCA_031273325.1 Treponema sp.
CTCTTCAGAGAGGAGAAGTAGTGCTTTTATTGTTCTCACGTGAAAGGCAACTTCCATATATGAGTATTCTATTCCATAATTGAACTGTTTACAAGGAATTGCATCCCACAGGACGAGCCTGTGGGTTTTCTTTTTTCCATAAACAATGACCAAACTGTGCGTAACAGGTCTGTTTAGCTTTGCCGCCTTTGGCGGTTTTGGCTAGGTTATTGCGCTACGTTCTATTCTCATAGCAAAACTCGCATACAGCCGAACGGTAGACGCAATTGCACCTACCGGATAAAAAAAACTAAAAAGCAATTGAAATCAAATTCATCTTAATGGTTTCTATTATGCTCTCTATGGACGTCGTAGACGTGTATAAAAATATTCTTATAAAGGGTCATTATGAAACGATTATGTGTCTTTTGGTTATTGTCTTTATCGGGTGTTGTTGCTTTTGCGGATACAGTGCATGTAATTCTCGAAATCAACGGAGTAGCTGTACATGGCGGGCAGCTCTATGGAGCGGTATACTCAAACGAAGATGAGTACAAAAATGAACGGTATTTTGACAGCTTTTTATTGGAATCATCGGATACAACTATTCGCTATGAGCTAGATTTGCCTACCGGTGACTATGTTATAGTGATATATCAAGATACGAATGATAACGGTACCTTAGATAAGGGTCTTTTTGGCATACCAAAGGAACCATTCGGTTTTACTAATTATAGCAGGGGAATTCCCGGTAATTTTCGAAGACTGAAAACGCCGGTGAATGCCGAAGTAAAGGCGATAACGGTGAACATAGGAAAATACAGGATGTAAGAATGAATGATAATACTGTACGGCTTATACCAAAGGAGTGTTAATGAAGAAATACGTGTGTATTGCTGCTTGGGTTGTTTTTTTGTCTGGAATAGCGATTGCGGAGGAACATAGATCGTCAACTGGCACTGTGTGGGACGGGACGGTCAGGTTTAATCCCATGAATCTTATGCTTAACCTCAATTCCGGTCTTCCGGGAATTGATGTGACATGGACCCATTATATTATGCCTAATTTGGGTATTCCGCTTGAGCTTGATATTGCATTCGGCTGGGGACTGCTGCCCGCAATGGAGGCTGCGCTGTTGTCGGGTGTAGAATATATATCTCTTGGGCCGAGAGAAAAAAACGGACTTTTTCTCAGCGCAAAAGCGGGTGTTTCCCTCTATACCTTTAACTCTGATTATTACAACGTAGTCAAATTTGCATGTGATTCAAAAATTGATGTAGGCTACCAGTTGCTTAGCCAAAAAGGATTTGTATTCACTCCGGCAGTTGGCTTAAGCTATAACACCCGTTCAGGTTTCGGCGTTGATATTATGCTTGATACGGGATTTGCCTATAAAGGAAAAACGAAATGAACATAAAAATTGATGCTTTTGCCATGGCAACTGTATGTTTTGTTTTATCAACGGCCGGTTGTCAGGTAGAAGCATTATTTATATACAATGAACAATTCGGCAGAGCTGAACGGCCGAAGCGTGCATGGAATTCCTTATCGTACGAGGATATTGCTGGAACCTATCCCCGCGAAACAGTGCAATTTTCTTCAGGCGGGAACACGCTCACAGGCTATAGGTATGGTGTGGGAAACAACACCAAAGGCCTTGTGGTTATTGCTCACGGTTTGGGCGGAAACTCCGATGATTATCTTTTCTTTACGAAGCATTTTGTTGACGCTGATTTGCAGGTATTCACCTATGACTGTACCGGTACCGCCGAAAGCGAGGGCGTTGGCACCCTAGGGCTGTATCAATCGGCTCTCGATCTTAACAGTGCATTAGCATATATAGAACGTACCGACAGCTTTGGTACGCTGCCTATATTCCTTGTGGGACACAGTTGGGGCGGCTATGCGGTAGCTGCGGTTTTAAACAACGAGCATCCACGAGTAAAGGCGGTAGTAAGCTTTTCCGGATATAACGATGGCATGGAAATGCTGAGCGAAGCGGGTGTTTCGTTGGTCGGCAATGCGTATTATTTTTTGTATCCTCAATTGTGGGCAATACAAAAAGCATTGTTTGGCGACGCTATGAATAAGACGGCAGTTGACGGAATAAACAAGTCAGATTTGCCGGTTATGGTTGTCCACGGCAAAGACGATGACACCGTATCTGCAAGTAAAACTTCAATTTATGCGCATCGCGGAGAGATAACTAATCCGCATGTGGAAATAGTGTACAAGGACGGCGATTATGGTACGGGTCATGTCAATGTATTCTACTCCCGTGAAAGGCAAGACTATGCAGATCAATGTAAGAGCGCTCTTGAATCATTTCTGGCGGACAAGTCATGGTCAAGTGATGACGAATTGAACGATCTTAAAGTGCAATGGGCGGAAGAATACGGTCTGGACAAATTTAGGTTCTATGAACTTGATTCTGCTCTTATGACGCAGATAAATGACATGTTTAATGCAGCACGTTAAAACGCAATTAAGAAAATGATAGTTGAAGCAGGAGGCACACATGGATAATAAATTTCACATGAATTTTAACAAGCTATCCATTATAGCTCTTCCTGTTATCATTTTGCTTATACAGATTTTTGAACATACAGTTGCATATAGTTTTATATTGATTTTATTGGTTATTGGTTTCTCCTTTAAAAAAATAAGAAAAATATCTTTACTGCTTGTGGTTATGATTGCAGGCTATTTGTTTTGGACGTTTGCTTCGAATTATATACAAATAGTTTGCGCAAGTAACTTTATTGCAGATGAGTATGCTGTTGTTTTGTCACGGTTTGCGCTCTGCGGATATTTAATGTTCTTTGCCCTATGGTTTATTTTTGACAAGCCGCATAAACATTACTTTAGCATTGGCGACTTTAGGGAAACGATACAGTTTCCTCTCATTTGGAAAGGATTTAAGGATACTATTTTTAGGTTTTCATGCATTTTTTCTTTGGCTTGTGTGACTTTGACGTGCGTATTTGCAATTATTATTCAACTCCCCCTGGGACAAGCCCAGTGGATTGTAAATAGCTACACCGGCTGAACGATGGTTATCGCTTCTACTATTGGCTGGTTGAACGCAGCCTGTCCCGATTGCTTTGACCGGGCATACTTGTCTCGGATATTCTTTGCAGCATTCACATCTGCATGATCCCTGTGTCCACAATGTTTACAGACATACCGAGATTTATTACGGGAGCTTTTGTCAATAGTTCCACATCTATTACACTTCTGGGATGTATATCGAGGGTCTACATTAACTACATGAATGGCGTGCAGTTCACATTTGTATTTCAATTGTTGTTCAAACTGTGCAAATGACCAGTTTGAAAGCCACGAGTTGAACTTCTTTCCTTTGTTTTTCTGTGTTCTGATTCCCGTTAAATCTTCAAGGACATAGGTCTGTACATCGATATTCGCAGCTAATCGTTTTGT
>JAISSB010000073.1 GCA_031273325.1 Treponema sp.
AACGACTCTCATAACGCGATAAATGACTCTCATACCGCGATAAACGACTCTCATACCGCGTTAAACAACTCTCATAACGCGATAAACGACTCTCATACCGCGTTAAATGACTCTCATAACGCGTTAAATGACTCTCATAACGCGTTAAATGACTCTCATAACGCGTTAAACGACTCTCATACCGCGTTAAATGACTCTCATAACGTGGTATAAAACTCTCATACCGCATTAAACGACTCTCATAACGCGATAAACGATTCTTATACCGCGATAAACGACTCTTATAACGCGTTAAACGACTCTCATAACGCGATAAACGACTCTCATACCGCGTTAAACGACTCTCATAACGCGTTAAACGACTCTCATAACGCGTTAAACGACTCTCATACCGCGTTAAACGACTCTCATAACGCGGTATAAAACTCTTATAATGCGATATAAGACTCTCATAACGCGGTATAAAACTCTCATAACGCGGTATAAGACTCTCATAACGCGGTATAAAACATTCATAACGCGGTATGTTTGGAGGGGCTGTCCCCGTCTGTTAGAGATTTGCCATTCTGGTTTTGAGGTCTGTCCCCAGAGACCCAGATATTCTTTCTTAAAAGACGGTTGAAACTATCGGCTCAATGGTTAATGATATAACAGTTACCATAATGGTTTTGAGAAATACAAAAGGAAGTATCGTGATTCAGATACTGTAGGACAGGTGTTGAATAGACACGAGTTTTGATCCTACGGTGATTCACGAGTACAAGGAGGTTAATATGCGGTTAGGCGGTTCTATTGTTGGTCCTTATCCGGGTGCAGAAGCCTGGACAGCAATGGCAAAGGTGTGCGGGTTTCGTGCAGTTACCTTTCCCCTTGATTGGGACGCTGGAACAGGGGAAATTGATAGATTAGTCAAGGAATTGAAGACGGCGGATATTAAGATAGCTGAAGTAGGGGCGTGGGCTAACAATCCCCTTGCACAAGACTTATCTCTTAAACGGAAAGCGATTGAGAACTGTAAGAAGAAGTTGGAACTTGCTGAATATGTTGGAGCATGTTGTTGCGTTAATGTTGCAGGTTCCCATGCTGCACAGTGGGATTCTCCCTGTACAGATGGATTGAGTAAAGCTTTTTTTGATGAAGTAGTAGCTGCTGTGCAAGAGATTATTGATGGAGTCAAACCAAAACGAACATTTTATACCCTTGAACCAATGCCTTTTTTTATACCGGACAGTCCGGATTCCTATCTGCAATTAATACACGCAGTAAACCGAACGGAATTTGCGGTACACTTAGATATTGTTAACATGATTAACAGTCCCCAACGGTATTATAATAACAGCGCATTTATTCAAGAATGTTTTGATAAGCTTGGCTCATATATTAAAAGTATTCACATTAAAGACAGTATTCTCCGGAATACCCTGACAGTGCATCTGGACGAATGTCTTGTAGGTTCTGGCGCTCTTGACCTTGCTTGTGTATTAAGAAACAGCGCGCAATTATCTGCAGATATACCGGTGTTAGTTGAGCATATTCATAATCAAGAGGATTATAAATATTCTATTAATGTGCTGCATACTATACTCAAAGATATTGAGAGATAGCTGATTCGTATTGAAAAGCCCGCAGTTTTTCTGCGGGTACTATGGTTGCGAAAGATGCCGTAGTTTGAGATAAGTTTTTTAACAGTCAATGAGCCTTGATAAATGACATTTCAACGTGCTTAGCATCAAAGTTCGTCTGCCGAGTTGACGGCAGCGCTTGAAAGATCTCTGTAGTATAATGTATCATTAAATTATGGCTGGGTTCCTCGAAAGAATTACAGGATTATTTTCAGAATTATTTTCACAGAGTTCTAGTTCAGAATCGGATAAGAAAAAATTACTCAAAGCATTATCCCAAGATATAATAAAAAGCAAGTACGGAAAATTTTTAAAAGTGAAAGCTCTGGAAATCACCCCGCAATTTGGTAAGTTTTTCTACGATGTTTATAAGCTGGTTTCTCCTATTCAAGTGCTTATGGTACATGCAGAAAGATCAGCACAACTAAAACAAGTCGTCATTGAATTTTTTATGGATAAAGCAATTCAGGACATTCAAAAACAGCTTGATCCGAATTTTATTGAAATAAGCAGCAATACAAGCAAAATAAAAGATATTGTACAAAAAGTAAAAGCTGATACTGCAGCGTTCCGCAAGTTTTTCCCTCCTGAAAAAATAACCGTTATTAATCAGTATTATAATTTAATATTGACCTTTATTCAATTTATTAGTTTTCATTTTTATGATCTAGTTAAGAAATTTGATCCTAAGATCACTGAATATAATTTCACGTACCAGCCGCAGTTTAATGCTATTAAAGCTGAACGAATAACTGAAGATTTAGAAGATTTTTTAGAGGTTTCATACAATTTAAGAGCAGACTGTGATTGGGAAACCGTATTCAATATAATCAAGATGTACAAAGGTGATATTAAAAATGTAGATGCAGTGTTATGGAAAAAATTAATCATAAGACTTCAAGATATGAATAGAGACGGGATTTTTATTCAAATGGTCCGATATATAAGCCAAGATCCCGTTTGGCAATTCAAACCTATCACTAACACTGAACATATTGCAGAACCGTACGTTGAAAAAATCGTTAATGCAGCACAGAGCGTTGTTGACCGTATTATCTTCAATCAAAAAACGCGCCAAGCAGACGAGCTTGCCCAAACTATTTTTGGCGTTAATATTCCAGCTCGTTTAAAATATTATACTGAAGAAGCAAACGCAGCATATCTTAAGAAAGGATTTGACGGCTTTGAATATGTTACTGAAATTAATTATTTAAAATCTTTTATGACCTCATTTTTTGACAGCAAAATACGTGAATTTTATGATATTATGATCGTGCGTGGACAATGGTTAACTAATGCGACAATATCAAAAGAATTATCCGATTCATTCAATGAACTCGGAGGTATTATGGAAAAAATTAATGCATTTGATGATATGTTAGCAGAAAATAAAGACCGCGGCGGACGGCTTCGATTAGCAATTACTAAAATTGACCGTGATAAAGGACAAATAAGAATTATTAAAGGTATTATACATGATATTAATGAAGAAGCGCGGCAAATTATTAATACCGCAATGCTGGCATTTATTACTATGCGTAAATATATTTACAGTATTATAGAATTTTCTCAAAGAAGCCCTGCTGATATTACTGATATTATTAGAAACTGGAAAGAACTTGAAGCAACCTTGGATATCCCTATCGTTCAATGGCTTAAAGGAATTTACCAAAAAATTCATGATTTTATTAAACTGATGCAACTTTTTAGTACTGATTCTGGAAACACTTAATAGACAAGCTTATGACGACAGTCTATCTCCATGGGATTCTTAAACAATTTTCAGATGGCTTTATTGCGTTAGATACTGTTGATTTTACTATTAAGCCGGGCGTTATCCATGCACTTTTAGGAGAAAACGGTGCCGGGAAATCAACGTTAATGCATATAGCAGCCGGTTACCTTCTTCCGACTGCCGGAACTATTCTTCTTAACGGAAAAGAACAGCATTTTTCTACTCCTTCTCAGGCGCTGAAATGCGGCATTGCTATGCTTCGTCAACATCCTTCTGTGACCCCCGGCTTATCTGTATGGGAAGATTGCATACTCGGTGCTGAAGGGGGAGTTTGGTTCAATAGAAGAAGACTCAAAAAAAAGGTGTTTGAATGTGCTGAACAATGGAATATTCAGCTCCCTTTGAACCGCCAAACGACAGTGCTCAGTCCCGGTGAACGGCAAAAGGCAGCGCTCCTCGCATTACTCCTCCGGAAAGTAGAAGTTTTTATCTTTGACGAACCGACGGCAGTTCTGAACGAAGAAGAAACAGAAAGTCTGTATGCTATGTTCCGAAGTTTAGCAGCAGCTGGACACAGTATCGTTCATATTTCTCACAAGTTAGAAGAAACACTGTCTCTTGCTGCGTATATCACGGTGCTTCGGGGAGGAAAAACGGTTGCAAGCGCCCCGGCTTCAACGTATACGGTTCAATCATTGAAGCATTATCTTTTTGGTGAAGCTTCGTCTCTTCCACAGTTCAAAGACGGCGCCGGAGTAACAAAAGAATGCATTCTGCGCCTTGATAAGCTGTCTGTAGAGCGGCCCGGCTTTGCACGAATACATGATGTTACCTGTGATGTTCGGGCAGGAACCATTGTTGGTATTACCGGCGGACGTGAAAGCGGCTTAGAAACATTGGAGCGCACCGTAACGGGACTTTTAAAAGCTTCACGTGGCACTGTGACGATCAACGGTATTGAAGTATCGGGGATTCACACGTTCCGCCGTGCCGGAGCGTCTTATTTACCTGCCGACGGTTCTGCGTATTCTCTTGGACTTTCTCTCCGCGACAATCTCCTTATCAATAACCACCGTCATATTCCCTTTCTTAAAAGAAAGCCGATAGCAAACTATATACACAACATACTCACTGACGCAGGTGTTAATGTTCCAGAATCTGCACGGTTTGATTCTTGTTCAGGGGGCATGATTCAGCGGATCCTTCTGTCGCGTGTCTGTGCTGAGCAGAGCCGGTTACTGGTACTTTCAGAACCGGGGTGGGGCTTAGATCAAAAGAGTTTGGAAGCCCTCAACGAGCGATTGAGACGGTATGTGGCAGATTCAAACCATGCCGTTCTCCTTTTTGCCAGTGACCGTGATACGGTGCTGTTTCTTGCAGACGAGGTATTTGAACTGAGTGATAAAGGACTCAACCACGAAAGGTCAGCTCAATGCTTAAAGAGATAGTCCTTGTATGCTACAGTATTTTTTGTGGATATACTGTATAGTTTTTTTGTTGGACCGTGGTCAAACGCATGGTTTTTAGGTAATACCTTAGACAGTATCGGGCTTTTAATGAGTGCATCCCTTGGAGCAGCTATTGCATTTCGGAGCGGCTGTTTTAATCTTGGAATCGAAGGACAGTTATACATTGGCGGCGTTGCAGCTTCAGCTATCATGCTCTGGGGCGATTCGCACGAACTAAACCTTACTGTTCTTGGTGCATGCGCTGCGCTTGGAGTCGGCGGCTTTTTGGGGGCTTTATCCGGAATACTCAAGAGATACTGTCATGCAAACGAAATTATTAGTACATTTCTCCTGTCCTCAGCGTTGGTTCCGGTTGCTGACTATGTGATCATGTATAGCTTAAGAACACCGCATGCAGATCTTTTGGCAAGCGCTCCCTTTGAACATAGATTAAAATCTTTCTTACCGCCGTCACATTTATCACTGTCTTTTGTGTTCACGGTACTTATCGTCTTAACGCTTGCCTTGTGGACGAGCCATAGCCGCCCCGGCTATAGAATCCGCATTGCCGGACAAGACCCGCGGTTTGCACAGTACGGCGGCATTGACGCTCGTCAGTATTGGATTCCCGCCCTTGCTCTTTCGGGGGCTTTGAGTGCGTTAACCGGTTTTTTTGCTGTTGCAGGAACGTATGGGCGCTGTCATGTAGGTTTTTCCGGCGGCATTGGGTGGAGCGCCATTGCTATTTCACTTGCTGCTCAGAACATTCCGCTCGCGTTAATACCGGTTTCCGGTGTTTACGGTGCGCTTTTATCCGGATCAAACGCTGCTTCGCTTGCAACCGGCATGGATATTGAGAGCAGTTCTCTCATCCAAGCTATCGTGCTGTTTTGTGCAACGGTCCGGATACGGAGATCACGGTATGCTTGAGGATCTTTTGACAACGGCGGTTCCGCTTATATTAGCGGCACTTGGGGCGTTATTGACCGAGCTTTCGGGTTGTTTGGGTATTTTTATTGACGGTTTTATGGTTTTTGGTTCGTTCTTCTCTTTCGTATGTGGATCATGGACAGCTTCTCTCTTCTGGGGTTGCTTTTTGAGTGCTTTGGGCGCCGGCGTTATCGGCTTTGCTCTTGCGCGTTTTGTCCGAATCAGCGGGGCAAATCCCTTTATCGTCGGGCTTGCATTTAACACCTTTGCCGGAGCGCTTACTGCTTCCTGCTCCGCAATGCTCTTCGGTACAAAAGGAGTTGTGCGTGTAGCGTCGGTCGCAATACCCCAAAGACTCTCTATTTTTTCCGGATATAGCGTGTTTGTCTACGTTTCGTGGCTTATGGTTATCATCGTTACTGTGGTACTCCATACAACCACTGTTGGGTTCCGTCTGCGTGCAGCGGGACGGTCGGCTCAAGCAGCGCTTGAACGCGGGTTGCACCCTGAACGATACCGTGAAGGAGCATGGGCGTGTGCCGCCGTTCTTGCAGCACTTGCAGGGGCGGCACTCACCTTCCGGATTGGAGCATACACACCGGGCGGAGTAGCAGGGCGCGGGTGGATTGCGCTTGCAACGGTATATCTCGGCTTTCGCACGGTATGGGGGACAGTCCTCGCAGCGGTTTTATGTGCAGCGGCGGATCATATTGGTCTCAGCCTGCAACGTGTCGAAAGCTTTCCCATAACCGCCCTCCTTGGTATTCCTTCGGCATTGGCCCTTGTGCTTTACACAGTAGCATGTATCTTTAAAAAGGAAAAAGATTGAATAGGTCTGTCCCCATGTATCGATCCGTTCTACATATTTTTCCCGGAATTAAATGTTACTAATTTCTCCCAATTTATTTTACCAGTTGGCTCACAAAATAATTCAATAAATTCTTTTGTAAATATGTTTATCATTTGAGCATATCTTTCTAAATAATCTTCATTATGTTCTTTTGCTCTGTGTCCAAGCGGCTCAATAATATCGGTGTAGATACTTTCATTCCCTCCGATAAATTCCCAGAATTTTTGACCGCAGTACTTAAAATACACTCCCCTGTCAGGGTTATCAGTTTTCCCGTAACAACATCCGTTTATACAAACAATGTGCAAACGCGAATTACTGGTACGCAAAGTCTTTTTTGCCGTATTAAAATTACTTATCATTCATTCAACTACCACTGGGACAAGCCCAGTGGATTGTAAATAGCTACACCGGCTGCAAACGGTGGTTATCGCTTCTACTATTGGCTGGTTGAAAGCAGCCTGTCCCAATTACAAGATTGGGCATGGTTAACGGTGCATCCCGCTTCCGTTTTCATTAAGGATAGTTTTTTTTTGAT
>JAISSB010000074.1 GCA_031273325.1 Treponema sp.
TCCGTGTTCTCCTCTTTACTATAGAAATTCAACGTTGTTGGATAATATTTATTAAAGGAAGATTCTATACAAAAGAGTCTTTTTATTCCAGAAATAGGAGGCAAGGTTGAAGGAATAAGGACAGAAAAGTAACCCCTTAGAACACGAGGAGTTCGCATTCATGAAGGCTTCCCTGCACGGAGGAGCCTTTTTTTTATGTATTAAGGATAGACCTCTCACGGAGACAGACCTCTTACGGGGGATAAACCCTTTGCCTGAAAGGAATAACTTTCTGCTTTCACTTTTAAAATGAAACGACCGTTTTAGAAAATCAAACGACCGTTTTACAAAATGAAACGACCGTTTTAGAAAATCAAGCGACCGTTTTAGAAAATCAAGCGACCGTTTTATTAAAATGAAACGACCGTTTTAGAAAATCAAGCGACCGTTTTATTAAAATGAAACGACCGTTTTGTTAAAATCAAACGACCGTTTTGAAAAATCAAGCGACCGTTTTATTAAAATGAAACGACCGTTTTACAAAATCAAACGACCGTTTTGTTAAAATCAAACGACCGTTTTATTAAAATGAAACGACCGTTTTACAAAATGAAACGACCGTTTTGAAAAATCAAGCGACCGTTTTAGAAAATCAAACGACCGTTTTATTAAAATGAAACGACCGTTTTAGAAAATCAAGCGACCGTTTTAGAAAATCAAACGACCGTTTTACAAAATGAAACGACCGTTTTGAAAAATCAAGCGACCGTTTTATAAAATCAAGCGACCGTTTTATTAAAATCAAACGACTGTTTTAGAAAATCAAACGACCGTTTTATTAAAATCAAACGACCGTTTTACAAAATCAAACGACCGTTTTATTAAAACGGCACGGGGTCTGTCCCGAATAAACAGGGAATTGTCCCCAATCAACGGGGGTTGTCTCTAAATCATAGAGAGTCTGTCCCTAAAGAACTTGCATAATATGGTTGTTTGTGAAAAAATAACCGTATGCCGTATATTGAAGCAAAGGTACTCAAAGGGTTTCGGGATTTCTTGCCGAAACAGGAAATGGCACGGCGTGATTTGATAGCACGCATTGAAGCGGTTTTCCGCTTGTATGGGCTTGTCCCCATTGATACTCCCGCACTGGAATATGCTGCGATACTGCTGGGAAAAAGCGGCGGAGAAACGGAAAAACAAATGTACCGCTTCACGGACAATGGAGGCAGAGACGTTGCGCTCCGTTTTGATTTGACTGTTCCTTTTGCCCGCTTCTTAGCAGAACATTCGGCAGATATTATCCTCCCCTTTAAACGCTATCATATTGCAAAAGTGTGGCGGGGAGAAAATACCCAGCGGGGGCGGTACCGTGAGTTTACCCAATGTGATTTTGATATTGTCGGTGCCGATAACCCGGCGGCGGACTTTGAAATTTTGCTTATATTGCGGGATTCTGTGCAGGCAACTGGTGCCGGAGCAGTAACTATCAAGATAAATCACCGCGGCTTATTCAATCATTTCTTAGATCATACCGGCATAGACCGTACAAAAACCGCCGATATATTACGGATTATCGATAAAGCGTCAAAAATTGATCGCGATTCTCTGCGCACACAACTTGAAGCAACCGTCGGAAAGAAGCATAGCGATTCTCTTTTAAGCTTCATTGAACTCAAGGGACCGTTTGCAGATATATTGCCCGCGCTGATCGATTGTTCCGGAGGTCTGTCCCCCGAAGCTTCGTGGCTTGACCAATTATACCAGTATATGCGGGACACCGGCACGGAGGACTGCTTTACGCTGGATCCCTCTATTACCAGAGGACTTGATTACTATACCGGCACGGTCTTTGAAACCTTTCTTGTTGCTGCGCCGGAACTTGGTTCTATCTGTTCAGGCGGCCGCTATGATAATTTAGTTGCTTTATATAGTAAAGAATCGCTGAGCGGCGTTGGGGCGTCTATAGGATTAGACCGTTTAATGGTTGCTCTTGAAGAAAAACAGTCTAGTTATGCAATGTGCGCGCTCGTTTGTGAACGGGCAGAAGACTGGGGAAAAGCTCACGCAACCGCACAACAGCTTCGGAATGCGGGTATCAGCTGTGACGTATTTCTTGATATAAAAAAATTAACGAAACAGTATGTGCGGGCAGAAAAGAAAGCTATTCCTTTTGTACTGCTGTACAGAGAATCTTTGACCTTGCGGGATATTCAAAACCGCCGTAATTATGAACATATAACAGTTGAAGAAATTATAACGACATTAAAAGGAGTTTAATATGGGAAGCGGTTTTTCCGAGCGGAGACTTGCACAAGTCGATGGATATTTGCAACGGCTTGTTGACACAAGCGCTGTTGCAGGAGTAGGTGCGCGTATTATACGGCATGGTGTTGACGCATACTATAAAAGTTTTGGATGGCAGAATATCGAACATCGTATTCCTATGCACAACGATTCGTTATACCGTATTTTTTCTATGACGAAAACTTTTACTATTGTGACGGCAATGACTTTGTACGAAAAAGGGCTTTTTAAATTGCATGATCCGATTGCTGAATTTTTACCGGCGTTTGCCCATGCAGTTGTTGCCCAAACAGACGAGCGCGGTATCATACAGTTCGTTCCCGCGAAACGCCCTATCACCTTTGAACATCTCTGTACGATGACGTCCGGTATTCCTTATCCCGGAACAGACTCTTATTCGGCGCGTTTTTTTGCCGAAGGAAGCCGACGGATAAAGGAAGATGCGTTCCAGGGAAAAGCGTGGACTACCGCGGACATTGTTGACGAATGTGCAAAAGTTCCGCTTTGTTTTCACCCCGGCGACTATTGGCTCTATGGTTTTTCGCACGATGTACTCGGACGGCTTATTGAAGTTATTTCCGGCATGCCGTTTAGTTCATACATGACTGAGGCGGTATTAAAACCGCTTCAGTTGCATGATACTGGTTTTTTCGTGCCTCAAGAAAAACAAAAAAGAGTTGCTACCGTGTATGAAGCAACAGACCGTGGGCTTATTGAGAAAGATGATTTCGATACTGACGCTGCGCGTCCCGTGCCGCCCTCCTTTGAAAGCGGCGGAGGAGGGTTGATATCGACACTGGCTGACGTTGGTACATTCGGTTCTATGCTGCTTAACGAAGGTACATATCAAGGAGAACGTATTCTTTCACGAAAGACTGTTGAATTGATTCGCCGAAACCATGTCCTCCCGTCGCAACGACCGGCGCAGTTTAGTTTTAGTTCTCAAGGCGGCTATGGCTATGGGCTTGGGGTTCGGACGATGCTTGATACCAGTATGGCAGGTTTAAACGGTTCTGACGGGGAATGGGCTTGGGACGGAATGCTTGGAACATGGTACTGTATAGACCCAACGGAAGATATGGTCGCGGTATTTTTGGTGCAGCGTTACCCCGGAGCAAATGAAGATTTGCCGAAACGGTTTGCTCAAACCGTGTATGGGGCTATTGACGATTAAACGGAAGGCTACGGTCTTTGCGGAGAATTTCCGCACCGTTCTGATAGATATGCACGGGACGAGCTGTCTCGTCCAAATAACAGTGGAGAAGTATCCGTATGACGCGCTCAAGTCCACCAATAATCTGTGCTTCTTGTACAACAAAAAGCGTCACGTCTGGTATTCCTTTGACAGCTCGGAGGGCAGAAGCCGGATTCCGGACGTTAATATCCGCAGTAACAGAAAAGATAATCGACACAATATCTGATTCTCT
The DNA here is from genome assembly GCA_031273325.1 of Treponema sp. GTDB lineage: Bacteria > Spirochaetota > Spirochaetia > Treponematales > Breznakiellaceae > BOBG01. Next base: position 3,714 of record JAISSB010000074.1, read on the forward strand.
AAGGGCATTTTTATTGAGTAATTCGTCGTAAAGCGCACATACATGCAGTTCTATATCAGCCGGTTCATTGAGGCACTGTGTTGCACCCCGTATGCCGAAGAGTTTTTTCATGATTACCTCACCATTTTCTACTTTGCACTTGACGGCGCCATAAATCTTGGGAAAACTGTTCTGCTTCTTTCCGGACTTGGGTAAAATACGGACCGCTTGCAATGGTATTTACCATATCTATTCCATCCTGATGCAAAGCCCCTTCATTTCTGCCGGCTATTTTTTCAAAAGCTTGTACTACGGTAAGAGCAAGCCCATTATTGGGATTTTTCAAGTGAATATCCCGAACTGCCCGCGCCATAGTAGGTACCGCAATGTTTCCATTCATGGTGAGGGTATCACCCAATCCTGCAATTGCCTCGATTAACACGGTCGTATCGTGTTCTGTACTAACCAGTTTTATTAACATTTCCTGAGCGCGCTCTGTTCCCAATGCCCTTAAAATAATGGCAACTTGAGCCCGTACATCAGGAAAATCATTAATAATTTTCCCAAAACTGTAACTTCTGGTTAGTAAACCCTCAAAACCAAGAAATTCTAACACGTCATATACTGAATCTTTTGTATTTCCCCGCATAATAGTCCGTCGAAGATTATTTAATGCAATTAATTTTGTATTTCTATCTTGAGTCCTGCTTTGTTCACGAATAAGAAGCATTTCAAGGGATTCTTGAGCTTGAAGCGATTCAAATATGAGACATAACCCGATTAACACAAAGGCAATTCTTTTCATAACAGTATTATATACCTACGTTCTTGACTCTAGTCAACAGCTACTTTAGTCTGTAATCGTAATGAATCTTGAAGCCTTTATAATTGGTTGTGGCGGTATGATGCCACTTCCCGGGAGACACCTTACTTCAGTATTACTTCGCCGCGAAGGGGATTTATTTCTTTTTGACGGTGGCGAAGGAACTCAAGTATCATTGCGGAAACTTAATATTGGTTGGAAAAAAATAAAAGCAATTTTTGTAAGTCATATGCACGCTGACCATGTTACCGGTATTCCGGGACTCCTCATGCTTTCTTCACAAGTTGATCGAGAAGAGCCGCTGTATATCATCGGTCCGCCGCGGCTTGCAGAGTATATCTATATGAACCGTGAAGTACTCAACATGTACATTAATTATGAAATTATTGTCAAAGAAATTACTGAGGGAGGTATAGTATATACGGGAGAAGGTTTTTCTGTCCGTTCTTTTCCCCTCAAACACAGTAAACCTTGTTTTGGCTATACCCTTGAAGAACCGAATCGTCCGGGGGCTTTTTATCCGGAAAAAGCTTTGGAATGCGGGGTACCTCGCGGCCCGTTATGGTCGAAGTTACAGTCCGGAGAGCCGGTGCATACTGCTGACGGTCGGATAGTTTTTCCCCAAGAAGTATTAGGAGAAGCACGTCCGGGGCGAAAGTTCTCGTTTGTTACCGATAGCCTTTCTGTGCCGCATATTGCGAGTGAGGTAAAAAATTCTGATCTTCTTGTTTGTGAAGGAATGTTTGAGCAAAACCTTGCAGAAACTGCGTGGGAAAAGAAACACATGACCGCGGTGCAAGCAGCGCACATTGCCCGCGAAGCTACCGGTGTGCAAAAACTAGCGCTCATTCATTACAGCCCCCGGTATACCGATTATGGGCTTGAAATACTCCTCAAAGAAGCGCGGGCTATTTTTCCCCGCACCGTGTTGAGCCATGACGGTATGTGTTTTCCCATTGAATATCAAGAAACGGTATATCGCTCTGAATAATTAATTGTTAAAGTCTTTTTCGGCAGACACGGTGAATATCATTTTGTATTGTTCCCTATTTAAACTTGTTTGAACAAATGATCAATGCCCGGTTCTTTAACGAGCATCACTGTGCAGGGAGCGTTGACCATAATTTCCCGATGTGCATGAGAAAAAATCTCACGAGCGCTTCGTTCCTTGTCATAACCGCCGACAATGAGGAGATCGATTTTTTTCTCTGCTGCGAGGGTCACTATTTCGGTATACACGGTTCCACTCCGCAGTTCTCGTTCTACTTTAATTCCTTTTGTTTTTGCTAATTCCTCAACGAAAGACAAATACCGTTCCCCATTAGCCTCTAAGCTTTTCTCATATTCAATACATTCGTCTTGAACGAATATTTTACTCAATGCAAGTTTCCGGATAGTTGCAGTATCGACAACATACAGTACCGAAAGGCGGCATTTGAGCTGTTTTGCTACGATAATAGCATATTTTGCCGCCATAATAGATGCATTAGAACCAGAAATTGCAACTAAAATATGAGAAAAAAGCGATTTAAGCATTTTTCTCCGCCTTCTTTTTTAAAAGCTTTGTCGTAAAAAAACTATCCCGTTCTCGTTCTTCGAGAGCGGACTCAATATAATTTTTTGTCTCTTTTGCTGTTGGAATAACCATTTTTTCTAGTGCGTTTACCCGCCGTTGCGTTTTCCGGAGTTCTCGGGCAAGCCTCCATGTAATAGTTCTGATCGCTGCCAATTCACTAACAGTTTTTAGCAGTCTAAAAAATTCTATCACGGTCTCGTCACATTCTGCAAACGAATTTGTCGGAGTATATTTGAGTTCAGCGTCAGGAAAATCAATGTCTAATCCGGGCATACTAAGCCCTGCAGCAACAACTCTTTTCTCATGAATATCAAAACGGTACCGGATATGTTCGGAAATTCTATCGGACTGCTCCCGTCCGACAATAACGAGCATACGTTTCAGTACCGGATATGCAACAGCAACTTGAACATCAAGTTCCCGTTCGAGTAGTTTTACTTCTTCAACTTTTTGCATCAATTCCATTACAAGAATTTCTCTTTTTTGTTCAAGTAAATCATAGCCTTCTTCTGCCGTTGCGAGCCGTTCTTTTGTACGTATAAGATTACTTTTTGTTGGAGCAATTGTCTCATGTGCCATACTGTTAGTATATTTTTTCAACTACCACATGGCAAGCTATAGTCTTTTGATTTTTTCATTGAAGCGAAGGGAACAACCCTCGAATCAGAAGACAAATTCTTGATAACGTGGACAGACCCCTGAATCAACTGACAGATTCCCGACAAATGGGGACAGACCTCTATGAAGAAACCTTAAAGCGGGAAACTTCCTGCATCAACGTGCCTATTTGCCGCTTCGTCTCTCCGCTTATCTCGGTAACCCGATAAACAGCTCCGTTGATCTCTTCCGCTCCTACCGCCATCTCTTCCATCCCGTCCCCTATCTCTTCTGTTATCTGTTCCAATCCTTTGCTTACCTCAAATATGCTGTGGCTTGCTGTCCGCATGGTCTGTGCGCCATTCTGCACCTGAGCGGACAGTTCATACAGTCGGTTTATGGATTCAAGAATCTGGGTGCTTCCCTTCCGTTGTTCTTCCATTGCCGTACGGACACTCGTTTCCTGTTCCGTTACCGTCCGCACACCCTCCCCTATCACAGTGAATCCTTGCAATACCGTGTCTGTTGAACCCATAATCTTTTCTATAGAGCTTGTGATATTTTTCAACACACCGCTGATTGTCTTTGACTGCTCGCCGGAGGATTCTGCGAGTTTTCGGATTTCGTCGGCAACGACGGCAAAACCTTTTCCGCTCTCTCCTGCGTGGGCTGCTTCGATAGCAGCGTTCATAGACAGCAAGTTTGTTTGGCTCGCGATGCTTTCCATAACGGCATTGATTTCTAATAATCCTGCCGATTCTCGGGCAATCGTTTGAATGTCAGCGGAGACTGTTTCCAAGCCGGTGCGTCCTTTTTCCGATGATTCCGCAAGCCGAACCACGTTCTCACTATTCTTTATTAAGGTCTGTGTCACACTGTTGATATTTGCTAACATCTGCTCTACTGCCGAAGAAGACTGGCTTACACAATCGTTTTGTTCGTGAATCTGAGCATTTAAAGTATCGATCCCTTCAACGACTGTACTCATAATTGAGCCTGCTTCTTTGACGTTTTTCCGTTGATGACCGACTTGGGTTTTAATGTTCCGAATGGTCGTAGTGATCTCAGTGATAGAGCCGGCGGTTTGGGTCATGTTTGAGGCGAGGGCGGCGCCGGTGTGAGAGAGTCCGTCTGCTTCTGTTTTGATAGCAAGCACGAGTTTTTTTATTTTTTCTATCGTAAGATTGAGGTAACGAGCAAGACTGCCGAGTTCATCTTTCGAAGCGGAGACCAGTTGTTTGGTGAGGTCCCCCTGAGCGACATCGGTGAGGACGGTCATAGTATAAGCAATAGGCTTGCTGATAGAACGAGCAATAAAGATACTTGCAAGAGACATCAGGAGCATAGTAAAAATACCGATGATAATACTCACATAAAGCATACGATAGACGGGAGCCATAATTGTGTTCCGGGAGATACCGATAACGAGAGTCCATGGTTTTGGAGATTCACCGATAGCAAAGGGGACAGCATAGTACTGGATAATCTCACCGTCCACAGAAGGCACAGAAAAACTCACAGATTTTCCGGTGGTAACCGCATCGACGAGTGTTTCAAGGGATTCGCCGAAGGTGTCACGTTCAGACTCCCGCATATCCATTCCGAGGCGATCTGGATCGGGGTGGGCCGCAATGAGACCACCGCCAGTGAACACAAACGCATAGCCGTCGCCGAATGGTTTAATCGTATCGGTGATAGTCTGTATTTTTGATAGTTCACAGGCTATCCCTGCAAATCCCACCACATTACCCTTATTTTTTACGGGAGCGCCAAGATTTGCTATTAAAATAGAACCGTCTTTTACTGGATACACCTGAGGCTCAAGCATATACTCTCCTCCTGCGGTTACTTGCATGAGCATATCAAAAGGGAACCCTACAATAGGCGCTATATAAAGCCCGTCAGGCCCAAAATCCCACGCCGTTGCATAGCGCCCGGTTTCATCCGCTCCGGGGGTATTAGCGTATTCCGCGTCCATACCGTCCAATGCGTTTGGCGCCCAGTTCGCATAGACGCCGCCCATTTCGGAGTGTGTGATACGGGTCTGTTTCAGCATGAGATTAAAATACATCCGCCGTTCCTCCACAGGTATCTCTGTATACCCTTCCATAACATGTGCAAGGGTTCGCGCTGTCTCTACATAAATCCCGAACCAGTTTTTCATTTCTTCAGCACCTTTCTGAGCAAGGCTGTAAGCTTGCTCTTCCGCAAGTCTGCTGATTTCCCGGTGCGCCAACGTAACAGTAACCCCGGCGAGAATGCCAATGCCGATTATATTAAAGATACTGATAAGACTAACCAGCTTAACCCCGATTTTCATAGTTCCTCTCCTTCTTTTCTGACCTACTGCCATAGTAATGGATAAGAGAAAGGTTGTCTATTTCTGACCTTTGATAGGTCTAGGGGGACAGTCCCCAAGGAGGTCTGTCCCTGTTGTCGGGAATCTGTTCTGATTCAGAGGTCTGTAGGAACGCATCGGCTCCTTGTCAAACAAATCCGTTTGCGAGCCTTGCTCGTAATTTTGCTTTAATGGTGTTTTCCTGCCCAGTTTTATTGCTCTTTGTATAACAACCTCTTTGTCGCCCCGAACCTCTGCACCGCCTTCATATTCAAACTTATAACTGGGCTTATCAACTTCAAAATGGGTAGTAATTAACTTTTTAAGACCGAATTCCGCAAAATTGGAAACAAAGTAATAATAGAAATTGGAATATTC
>JAISSB010000024.1 GCA_031273325.1 Treponema sp.
AATGTGATAGCTTAGCTAAAGTGCGGGGGGGGGGGGGGATATATTAATGTATAATCTATAAAAATTTTAGTATCTATTAACATAATATTCTCCTTTGTGTGTGTTTTGATTATCGTATCCTAGCAAATCGGTCAAAACGTGTCAACATATATTGATAAGGGGGATTTAAGGGGACAGACTTCAAAGGTGCAAATAACAAACATCACGTGATTTTTATCGTTTGCAAGGTGCACTAAAGGGACACTTGTGGGGAGATAGATTTCACGCACGAATGATAAAGAGTAGCGAGGATTTTCTGCGAGTATTCCGGTATATTAATCAGAATCCGGTGAAAGTCTAGTTGGTGGAACAGGCGAAAGAATGGATATTCGGCGGTTTATCATTATCTCCATACTATTGTTCATATTGTACCAACATTCTCAGACTTACTCGTTAAAGTTTTTACTACCAGCTAAGGGGACAGACCTTTGCCTTAAGACTTTTGGGGCATGTCACAAGACCTCTAGGGAATGTCACAAGACTCTTGGGGCATGTCACAAGACCTTTCGGGAACTCTAATATACAAGCAGAATGAACTCTGTCAAGTCGTTTTTGACCTCAACAGGGACAGACCTTTGTAAATCGGGGACAGACCCCAAGCTCCGGAAACAAGGTATTTTCTGCATTACAGCACAGAGACTCTCTGTCTTATTGAGAAGCTTTGGATTAGGGTATTTGAGGTCTGTCCCCTAGCTGTTGAAGGTACTTGTGTTTACTAACAAAGGAATACTATACTTAATAATGATGGCTCAGAGTATACTTATTGCAGGAAATGAATCACCGCTCTCTACTTCGATTTGTGCCGAAGCAGTAAAACGGTCATACAATTTTGTTGTTGCTCTTATCCCCAACCGTTTATCGAGCCAAAATATTGAAAGATCTGTAACCGATACATCCCTCAAATGGAATCCAGGAAGTCCAATTTCCGCCCGAACAGTCGTGCTTGCTGCGGAAAATAGACTCAAAACAGTGCCGGGCGCTGTCCTTGTTTGTTCTCCTCCTTCCATTCAAAAACAATCAGACGAACTTGTCTCTACTGATATTGAAACAATGGTTAACGACCATATCAAAGGGTGGTTCTTTTTGGTTAAAGAATTAACCGCACTTTTCAAAGCAAAAGGCTCCGGTACCTTAGCCCTCGTCCTTGCTGATACAACTACCGGAACCGGAAAAAACGGAAGCGTTGATCTCCTGTACCCTTCAGTTATCGCTTCATTTCGAGCTTTTGCCCAAAGTTTATTAAGTTCTCCCCTGTGTGACTCGTTTCACATTATGGGTTTTTATTCTGACAGTGGAGAAGAAAGCAGTTTTGCTCCCTTTATTTTTAAAATACTAGACGATCCCTCAAAGCGTACAAATGGTAAATGGCACAAATACAGCAAATTGAGCATCTTTGGGCGTTAGTTAGTCACTGACTTTTCCCCGCCGAAACGCTTGAATATTTGCCTCCGTTGCCTTCAAAGCAAACAATTCTTTAATCGCATCTTCTAATGATTCCGTTTTAAGGGGTAAAAATGCCGCGGCAGCTCCAAGCATTACTGTGTTGACGGCTTTTGGTAGTCCAATTTCTTTGGCATATACCGCAGCTGGTATAAGCCGATAGCGGGGAAGTTGTTGTATTGCATGAAATACCAATGCACATTCCGGATAGTCCGGAATGTTGTATAATGGTTCCATTGCAGTTATAACAGCTCCGTTTTGAGAAAGCCAATCAATATAGCGAAGGCTTTCAAGCGGTTCAAGAGAAATAATAAGATCAGCCGTCCCGCGCGGCACGAGATCTGAAGCAATGGCACCGTCTGCTATCCGTAAATGTGCAAGAACTGCTCCCCCGCGTTGCGCCATACCATGAACTTCTGATTGACGTACAACTAAAGATTCGTATGAAGCTGCACGGGTGATGAGTGCTGCTATTGATAACACTCCCTGTCCTCCAACCCCAGCAATAATGATATTCGTTTGCATAAGCTATTCTATGCGCTGAGTGACGTTAAAAGTCAATACACAGAATTTTTAAAGAGCTTTATTGTATCAATATCTCTTGCTAAAGTTATAGTATGGTGAACTGGGATACGGTACGGAGAGCTTGTGAAGAGCATCATAGAAAAAATAGAAAAAAACGCGGTCGTATACTGCCGACAAGACGTAATACTGTGGTTGTGTGGGACACAGTGCGGAGAGCTTGCGAAGAGCATCATAGAAAAAAACGCGGTCGTATACCGCTGACAAGACGTAATACGGTGGTTGTATGGGATACGGTACGGAGAGCTTGCGAAGAGCATCATAGAAAAAATAGAAAAAAACGCGGTCGTATACTGCCGACAAGGCGTAATACGGTTGTGTGGGACACAGTGCGGAGAGCTTGTGAAGAACATCACAGAAAAAAACGCGGTCGTATACCGACAAGACGTAATACGGTTGTGTGGGACACAGTGCAGAGAGCTTGTGAAGAACATCACAGAAAAAAACGCGGTCGTATACCGCTGACAAGACGTAACACGGTGGTTGTATGGGATACGGTGCGGAGAGCTTGTGAAGAGCATCATAGAAAAAAGCATTTTGTTCTATCGGTGAGCAAAGACACGGTAAACGATAATTTTGTGTATTCGGGACTGTATCCGTGCGGCTTTCGTACCTGCACCTATGAACTGTGTTTCTTTGAAAGAAAATGTTTGCATTATGACTTTTGTATGTCATTAAATCTTGATACATTCCGCGTTCAGGACTATAAAAAACACCCCAATATTATTGAAAAAATTAAAAAATTATTATAACAGTGTTTTAGTTACTTAAAAGATTTTAGCTTGCATAGTATACTACCGTGAATATGAAATCACAGACAATACTTTTTCCACTTTCACTCACCCTTTGCTTTATTATCCTTGCAGTAGCGGCTTTTTTTATCACAGTGCGCGGGGGAGAGCAAACGATGGTTCCTGATGTACGCGGCAAAGAATTAACGGCAGCATTGGTAGAATTACAAACAAAAGAGCTGTACCCGCATATACAATTACGGTATTCTTCTACCTCTGATGATAAAGGTTCTATTTTAGAGCAAGAGCCCGGTGCCGGTACGATTGTAAAAGCAGGACGCCGCATTCGTTTGGTTGTGAGTCAAGGGATACCCATTAACACCGTCGAAAGCTACATTGGGCGCAATATTGACGAAGTATATGCTGAATTCGGTTCACTGCTTGATATACAAGAACCGCTTATGTACATGTTTTCAAATGAAGCTGCGGGAATTATTATTCAACAAAAACCTGAACCGGGAACACCGATTACCGGACCGGTAACACTTGAATTTGTGGTCAGTCAAGGTCCTGAATATCCCTCATTTACCGTGCCGAATTTTGTGGGACTTTCACGCACTGAAGCACTCAATCTCATAGCAAAATATTCGTTTACTGTTTCTTTTTCTGCACAGACCGTCGGAGAAGGAGAGCGAGGCGACATGATTATAGAACAAAGTCCTGAAGCACAGTCACGTGTTTCAGCGGATACGACCGTTTCACTCGTTATGACGGTGCCAACGCTGAGAGAAGATGAAATATTTGGCATATTCACCTATGATATTCCCAAGATGCCCTATCCGTTAACAATATCGCTTGATGCTATCCTTCCTTCAGGTAATCTTCAGTCGCTGTTTAACGGTAATTATGCGGGCGGACAGTTGACGGTGCCGTATAAACTTCCCATCAATGCAACGTTAATCCTGTCTATGCTGGGACGGGAGCTGCACCGCGAACAAGTAACGAGGACAGTTGACAACAGTATGTTCTTTTAAAGAATTTGTTTGACAAAGCTTAAGTGATGTTGTATAGCTTATCAAATAGTATCTTGTGTTATTCATGTATTTTAAAAAGATTTGCGTGAAAAACCTTCAAATACTATCAAGCTTAAGGAGATTTCATGGCTTATACAACTGATAATATCAAGAATGTTTCTATAGCCGGACATGGAGGTACTGGTAAGACGACATTATTTGAACATGTACTTTTTGCTGCACAACGTATTCCTCGTGCCGAAACGGTTGAATCAGGACGGACGGTGAGTGATTATTCTCCCGAAGAAATTGAACGAACCATTTCTATTCACACATCGCTTGCCCATATTGACCGACACGGTATCAAAATCAACCTGTTTGATACCCCCGGATCGTCCGATTTTGTCGGGGATGTAATTCTGAGTTTTAGGGCTTCAGAATTTGTCCTTTTAGTCATTGACGCTCGTTCAGGAGTTCAAATCGAAACGGTGAAACTGTGGCGTTTACTTGAGGCACAACATAAACCGCGCGGTATTTTTATTACTCGGCTTGATGAAGAACGCGCCGATTTCCGCACCGTGTTAGCCGATATAAAAGAAAAATTAAAGGTTGATCCGGTTCCATTCGTTATTCCATTGGGAAAAGGAACATCATACAAAGGTGTTATTGACGTGCTTAACGAAAAAGCTTGGACGGTGCAACCGAATACGCTTGAAAAAGAAGAAGCTGTTCCGGAAGATTACCGCGGAGCTGTCGATTCAGCGCGGGAACGGATCATTGAAGCTGCCGCTGAAAGTTCTGATGCATTAATGGAACAGTATCTTGAAAATGCAACCCTTGATCCTCAAGATATTCCGAACGGTTTGAGTGTCGGACTGGCAGAGAATAAATTTGTACCGACTTTTGGAGGAGTTGCCCTTAAAAATTCCGGTTTAATACCGTTTCTTGATTTCCTCACGTCCTTTGGACCAAATCCGAGAACTGCCGCCGATAGTGCGGTTGACTCCAACGGAACCCACCAAAACATTGCCATTGATCCCGCACAACCTTTTGCTGCAACAGTACTTAAAACTGCCTACGATCAGTTTTCAGGAAAACTGTCATGGCTTAAAGTTGTGTGCGGTTCATTGACAAATGATATGGAAGTGCTTAATGTCAACGAAAATAAAAAAGAGCGTATTGGGAAACTGTATACCTGCATAGGCAAAAAACTGGAAGAAGTGAGCGAACTGCATGCCGGTGATATCGGCATCGTTACAAAATCTACCACGTTTAAGACAAATGATACGGTGACTGCCGGAGACGGTTCATTACAGTTTATTCCTTTAAAATTGCCGGATCCGGTTCATTCAGTTGCGGTGAATGCCGTATCAAAAAAAGACGATGACAAATTAGGCGAATTTCTCATGCGTTCAGCCGAAGAGGATAAAACATTTCAATATACTTTTAATGCTGAAACAAAAGAGACGGTTATTTCCGGTATGGGAGAGTTGCATATCAATATAATTCTTGACAAAATACGGACGAACCAAAAAGTTGATGTTGAAACGCATATCCCGCATGTTGCGTACCGTGAAACAATTACCAAGAAAGCGGGAGCCGAATATACCCATAAAAAACAAACGGGCGGTCACGGTCAATACGGTAAAGTGTTGCTTGAAATTGAACCGCTTGAGCGGGGCAAACAGTATGAATTTGTCAATGCGGTCGTAGGCGGGAATATTCCCAAGAATTACATGCCCGGCGTGGAAAAAGGCGTTCTTGAAGGGATGGCAACGGGAGTTACGGCGGGCTATCCGGTTGTTGATGTGAAGGTAACGATTATTGACGGTAAACATCATCCGGTTGATTCTTCCGAATTATCTTTTAAGCTTGCTGGACGGAATGCCTTTCGCGAAGCTATGCGGCAGGCGGGACCAACGTTGCTTGAACCGATTCAAAAATTAACCGTCTTCGTTGAAAGTAAATATTTAGGTGATGTGATGAGCGATCTTTCCTCTAAGCGGGGGAGGATTTTAGGACAGAGTTCAGTTGGCAGTTTTGAAGAAATCCGCGCCGAAGTACCGCAGGCAGAGTTACTCCGCTATTCAATAGATTTGCGGTCTATCACAAGCGGAACCGGTTCTTTCAGTGTTGAATTTTCGCACTATGCCCCAATTTCCGGCAGAATTGCCGACGACGTTATCAAAGCAGCCGCAGCATTCCGAGTACAAGAGACAGAAGATTAAGCAATTCCGGCACAGAGTGGACACCGTGTATGAAAATCCATTCTCACCGGAAATCGCATACATTCAATTAATTTTTTAAAGAAAAAGAAAACTCACGGTTTGTCCTTAGAACGGGGACAGACCGTGATAATATCCGCCGCTTTCCACGTTTCGCTTTGGTTCTCCAAAAACCGACTTTCCTTCTTGGAGAGCCGATGCCGGTTCTTTGAGTATCAATATCCTCTCTCAAAGACCCGATTTCCACTCTTGGAGAGTCGATGTCGGTTCTCCGAACCCCGATAATTCCCCTCGAAACAGAACTCATCCTATTCTAAAGTGGCGGGCCTCTGTACAAAGACAGAACAATGGGGACAGACCTCTATGGAACCGAAACCGGTTGCTCATTGGAGCGGGTACCGGTTACTCATTGGAACCGAAACCGGTTACTCATTGGAACCGAAACCGGTTACTCATTGGAACCGATACCGGTTACTCATTGAAGCGGATACCGGTTACTCATTGGAACCGGAACCGGTTGCTCATTGAAGCTGAAACTAGTGTGGGGACAGACCCCAAATCAAACGGGGACAGACCTACGGGGACAGTCTTCTATGAAGAAACCTTAAAGCGGGAAACCTCTTGCATCAGCGTGTCTATCTGCCGCTTCGTCTCCCCACTTATCTCGGTAACTCGATAGACCGCTCCGTTGATCTCTTCTGCTCCTATCCCCATCTCTTCCATCCCATTCCCTATCTCTTCCGTTATCTGTTGCAATCTTTTGCTTACTGCAAATACGCTGTGGCTTGCCGTCCGCATGGTTTGTGCGCCTTGCTGTACCGTAGCAGACAGTTCATACAGCCGGTTTATGGATTCGAGAATCTGGGTGCTTCCTTTCCGTTGTTCTTCCATGGCGGTGCGGACACTCGTTTCCTGTTCTGTTACTGTGCGCACTCCCTCTCCTATCACAGTAAATCCCTGTAATACCAATTCCGTTGATCGCATAATCTTTTCTATAGAGCTTGTGATATTTTTCAACACACCGCTGATCGTCTTCGACTGTTCACTAGACGATTCTGCAAGTTTTCGGATTTCGTCTGCAACGACGGCAAAACCTTTTCCGCTCTCTCCTGCGTGGGCTGCTTCGATAGCTGCGTTCATAGACAGCAAGTTTGTCTGGCTGGCGATGCTTTCCATAACGGCGTTTATCTCCAAGAGACCTGCCGATTCCCGGGCAATCGTTTGAATATCAGCGGAGACTGTTTCTAAACCGAGACGTCCTTTCTCAGAAGATTCCGCAAGCCGAACTACGTTCTCACTATTCTTTATTAAGGTCTGCGTTACACTGTTAATATTCGCAAGCATTTGCTCTATTGCTGAAGATGACTGACTTACACAATCGTTTTGTTCGTGAATCTGAGCATTTAAGCTGTCAATACCTTCAACGACTGCACTCATAATTGAGCCTGCTTCCTGCACATTTCTCCGTTGATGACCGACTTGGTTCTTGATATTTTGGATCGTTGCGGTGATTTCCGTGATAGAGCTGGCAGTCTGAGTCATATTTGCAGCAAGCGCGGTGCCGGTGTGAGAGAGTCCGTCTGCTTCCTTTTTGATAGCAAGTATAAGATGCTTTATTTTATCTATCGTAAGATTGAGAAAACGAGCAAGATTGCCGAGTTCGTCTTTGGAGGCAGAGATCAGTTGTTTGGTAAGGTCACCCTGAGCGACATCGGTGAGGACAGTCATAGTGTACGCAACAGGCTTACTGACAGAACGGGCAATAAAGATACTTGCAAGAGACATCAGGAGCATAGTAAAAATACCGATGATAATGCTGAAGTAAAGCATATGATAGACGGGTGCCATAATCGTATTCCTTGAGACGCCGACAACGAGCGACCACGGTTTCGGAGATTTACCAATAGTAAAGGGGACGACATAGTACTGAATAATCCCCCCCCCCCCCCATTCACAGCAGGCGCAGAAAAAGCAATAGACGTTCCAGTGGTGACAGCATCGACGAGTGTTTCAAGAGATTCGCCGAATGTGTCGATTTCAGATTCTTTGATGTTCTTTCCGAGGCGTTCTGGGTCAGGGTGAGCTGCAACGACACCATCACCACTGAACACCATAGCATACCCGTTTCCAAGAGGTTTAATTGCTTCAGCAATAGCTTGGATTCTTGGTAATTCAAACACTATGCCGGTGATTCCCACCATTGTGCCGTTATCTTTTACGGGAATACAAATACTTGCTACCAACAAGATATTGCTTCCTATGGCTCGCACTTCAGGTTCAAATATGAATTCTTCTCCTGCGGTTGCTTGCATAACCGCCTCAAAGGGGAACTCTACAACAGCTTCCAGAAGAGGGCCATCAGAGGTATTTATAAATAATGGTATATAGCGACCGGTTTCATCGGTGCCGGGAGTGTTCGCATATTCTGCGTCTATATTGTCCAGAGCATTCGGCGCCCAGTTCGCATAGACACTTGCTACTTCAGGATGTGCAATAAGAGTCTGTTTCAACATAAAATTGAATTGTTCCCGCCGTTCCTCAGCAGGGATCTCCTTATATCCTTCCATAATACGAGCAAGGGTTCTCGCCGTATCCATATAGGTCTCGAACCAGTTTTTCATTTCTTCAGCACCTTTCTGAGCAAGACTGTAAGCTTGTTCTTCCGCAAGCCTGCTGATTTCCCGGTGCGCCAAACTCACGGTAACTCCGGCAAGAATGCCAATGCCGATTATGTTGAAGATGCTGATAAGACTAATAAGCTTAACCCCGATTTTCATAGTTCCTCTCCTTCTTTTCTGACTTACTGCCATACTAATGGATAAGAAGAACATTGTCTATTTCTGACCTTTGATAGGTCTCTGGGGACAAGTCCCCAAGGAGGTCTGTCCCTGTTAGTCAAGAATCTGTTTTTCTAAGTCAGAGGTCTATCCCCGTTGTCGGAATCTGCCGGTTCATGGGTCTGTCCCCATCAAACCCGCGGCTAGAAGTTTAAAACCCTCGGCTAGAAGTTTAAAACCCTCGGCTAATAGTTATAAAATAGGGTCTGTACTTGTTGGTCGGGAATAGTCCTCAAGGAGACAGACCCCCTGACTTCAGGCAATGAAGGATTATTTGAGAAATACAGTGTCGGCAAGGGTTCGTACAAATGCACCAAGATTATTATCGATGAATGGAATACTCTGAGAAAGAAGCGTAATATTTGTATCAATAAGCTCACAGTGGGCGCTTGAGATAAGCGCATCTGAATAAATGTCTATTACAAGAGTCCAACTGCTTTCGTCATGAGCAGCAAAGCCTGCTTTTTTAAGCAAGCGCTTTAATTTTTTCTCAACAGAAGGCGAAGCGCCTTTGATATTCAATGCAACCGGTAAGCGGATACCGTGCTGGCGTAATGCGCCATGATTGAACCGATACAACTGTTCGGCAGCTTTTTGGGAATCATGTTTTTTGGCACGGGCAAGCAATATATAGCTTTCAGCACTTTGATCGCGCTCCCACAGGGAATCAAACTGTTCCAGCGCCTCACGCACCGGCTCCACCGTATGAGAATGGCGCGATTCAAGCAATAAATATGAGGGAATTGAAGCCGGAATCAGTGCGGTCTCAACCTGTTGCGCCGTCCGAAGATATGTGCGCGCCCGTGACGGATAATCTTCAAATGCGTCGATATATTGCAGTAATACGTCCACATCCTGATTATTATTATAAGCACGCGCTGATTCTATTGCGTATTTGTGAAACAGTAATTTATGAATATACGCTTTAAAGGAATAGTTAATAATTTTTAATATCCCTTTTCCCCACGCTCCCCATGAATCGCGGACAGTGCGCTGCTCCGTCCACGCTAAACCTTGATAGGTCTTGTATGCAATTTTATGAATATTCCGTCTAAAGCTTGTCGGATCAACCCCATGGTTTACCATCCACGAATAGTCGTCTGATTTAAAAATATCTTCGACATAGAGGCGGGCTTCTTCAAGCCGCCCGGCATGTTGATACGATTGAGCAAGGCTTTCTTTAGCCAACGGGGACCGTTCTTCCAATCCATAAGCTTTTTGATACTCATGAAACGTTGAAGGAAAATCCAGCGTGCGCTGATTTAATTCTCCCATTGCAAGATGTCCGGACGTCCATTCATAACGGTTCACCGAATCACGCACTTCTTTGAGCGCATTATCAAATTGATAAAAGCGGCTCTCTAAAATAGAAAGATTGTAATGCGCGATTGCAGAAAAAGGACGATCATAGAGCGAGTCAGCCTCGCGAATCGATTCTTTATACCAATATTTTGAATCGTTATAGCGGAACATTGCAGCATAGACCGTGCCGAGCGTCATTGCCATACTTCTATTGGCACCAAGCCGTTCCAGCGCCGAGAGGAGTAATTGTTCCCCCGCTTCAAACCGGTGTATTTTAAAGTATGTCCAGCCTAAATTACTGATCACGTCGGTATTATCCGGATCCAACTCGAGCAGTTTTTCCCAATACTGTGCGCTTATCAGGTCTTCATTGAGCGCAGCCGCCGTTTGAGCAAGTTGATAAAGGAGATCCGGGGAAGAAGGCATCAACGGTTCTGTTTTTTTATAGTATTCCCACGCAAGATTAAAGAGCCGTTTATTGTAATAAATCGTACCCAGTGCTTGAGAAAACCGGGGATCAAACGGAGCAGTATCGGCACCTTTCGTGTACAATTCGATTGCCCGTTCCCAATATTCCGCATGCTCAGCAGCGGCAGCTTCATCAAATAACTGGTTTATCGTAGACGTATCTTCAGCGTACGTGCGGTCAGCTGAGATAAAAAAGTTAAAAACGATTAAAAGGCTCATAAGTATCCGCCGTACAAGCGGGGTCTTTTTTGTATACTGCCGTGAGAAACGGCGGAACCGTTTAAACGCACCGTGTACATGCTCAGGAGCATAGTACGGAGCAAAACGGGCAGACGCATACTCATGATACAATGCTTGCACATCAGGCATAGCTAAAGACTGTATAAAATCAACATCTGCTTGGAACGGTGCCGGCTTTAAACCGCTTCTTCGCAGTAAAGAACGAGTATAGAGCCATAAATATTTCATTTTCTTCCGAGGATTCCGGTGTATATACGAGAGCGCCAGATAAGCAAATTTTCGCACAGTGTACAGTATTAACAATAGTGCAATCGTTATCGCTATCCACAGCTTCTTAACAAGCGCAACAATCTGCTCAATCGGTGAAAGAGCAGTGTGCGTATAGTCTGCATCTTCCGGTCTTTCAGGCCGCTCCCACAACCGGTTCCGGTTTTCCAAAATTTCCCTTATCAAGGGTTCGAATTTGTTATCAGTTCCCCGCGACATACTCATTTCTTCTCCGAAGGCTAGCTGATCGGTCGTTGGATCGAGTTCCCACCAGCCTATTCCCGGAACTAAAATCTCTGTCCATGCGTGAGCTTGATCTGATTGAATCGGATAATAGCCAAACACTTCCGTTTGAGGGTCCAGATAAAAACCTGAAGCAACGCGTGCCGGAATCCCTATTGCACGGCATAAAAGTGTAAATGCCACGGCAAAATAACTGCAATAGCCTTTTTTTGTTTCAAAAAGAAAATAGCCCAATTGGTCACCGTCCGGAGCAATACCGGATTTAAGGCTATACCGGTACTCACCGTACTTTAAATATTCAAAAAGCAATCCAACCTGTTCCCAGATCGACTGTGTTGAACGTACCAGTTCTTTTGCAAGATCAGCAATGCGGTTATCATTATCATAATAGGTATACAACGCATAAGCTTCTTCAGTTAATTGGAATGCGTCTGCCGTCCGCGGAATATCTTCAATTGTTTCAGGAATAATTGCCGTATTACTTTCAACGGAATATGCGCTTAGAAATGACGCATTGTCCCACTGTTCAAAGGGAGTTATAACCGTCGGCTCGCTGATCGCTAATAGCGCACTGCCGTCAATGTTAACCAAGAAATATTCCTGTTTAATCGTGGAAAATTCAGCCGACTGTATCGGCGGTTCCCGCACTGTTTTCCATTGCGGCACTGTTGTCGGGTGAGCTTCTTCGTCGCTGCTGCTGTGAAAAAAACCGTCAGCTTTGGTATAGGCAGAAAAAACAGAACGGCGGATTAACGTATGTTCATCAGACGAATCTTTTTTAAGAATAAGCGCTAGTTCTGCATTCGGCAGGGTAATTTCAGTTTCTAATTTAACCGTCTGAGAAAAATCCTGATGCATCATATTATTTTCTAAAAGCCCGCCTTTTGTTTGCTGTGTTTGAATAGGTATTAAAAAGAATACCGTTCCGCCGGTAATTAATATTAATATAAAAGCAAAAGACGGGGCGCGTTCTTTCCAGGTAATCTTTAAATGCGGCGGCAGCGATAACATTAAAGCAATTAACTGTACTATTAATACAACAGCAATAAGAATAATACATATTATCGGCCATCGGTAATACGGTAACGGGGAAATAATGCTCCATGTTATAATGATAATAGTATCAGATATAATAATATTAGCTCTTAATAGAGCACGCGAATAGAACGAACCGTAGGTACTAAAAGCAATATAATATTCCGGAATAAGTACGATTGCTATATTTCTATCCCATGAAAGGAGCAATGAATCAAGAAAAACAGCAATGGAATTTCCATAAAAAAAACGCGGGACGATTAATAAAAACCGGCATATCCACGGTAGGGCGGCAAGGACTATACAACTTATCCATAATGGTAATTTTTTTGCATAAAGAATTGCAGCAGATAGGCATGCAACGGTTAATGCAGTACTAAAAAAAACAGTATCTACAACATCAGCAGCGAACAGTCTAAACTGATAAAAAATAATAAAAAGCGCTCCTACATTTAAAAATACTGCTATGTTCTGTTGCCGATTCATATTAATAAGTATATGTATTGTTCACCGTCTGTGCTAGTTGTTACCCAAAAATATCAAAAGGATCGTCTCCCTGCCGACGGTAATCAATCGCTTCTTCAATGTGTACCGTCTGTATCGTGTCTGATTCTTCGAGATCGGCTATCGTACGGGCAACCCGTATGATACTGTGGAAGGAGCGTCCGGAAAGTCCAAGATTTGCCACCGCGCTTTGCACTGTCAGTTCAGACTTGAGGGAAAGGGGACAATGCTGATCTATGAGCGTAGAAGTCATACGGGCATTCCGCCGAACAGCCGTTTGTTCAAACCGTTTTCTCTGTATGTGTACTGCTTTGAGTACCCGCCGTGAAACATCTGCACTTGTTTCCTCGGTATTAGTCATTAACATGCTGATATCCGGAGCGTTGACGGCAATACGCAATTCAACTCTGTCCAAAAGGGCAGCTCCAAATTTTCGCCAATACCGGTGAATTTCTTCAGGAGAGCAAAAACAACTTGCAACGACGTTTCCGTTTGGTTGGCGCATACCAAGTCTTCCGCAGGGACAGGTATTTGCGGCAAGAAGCAGTTGAAAATCAGCCGGCAACCGTACCGGACCTTCGGCACGCGAGATAGTAATGACTCCGTCCTCCAACGGCTCTCGGAGCGATTGCAGCACTGACCGTTGAAATTCCGGAGCTTCGTCCAAGAATAATGTTCCAAAATGTGCAAGACTAATTTCACCGGGCCGTACATTTTTTCCTCCTCCTAAAATGCCTTCAGGACTGGCAGAATGGTGCGGCGTACGGAACGGCGGTTCGTGAAACAGTGCTATCTGATCGTGTTGTCCGGACAGACTGTGAAGGCTTGTTACTTCAACTGCTTCCAACGGTAAGAGCGGCGCAGTAATGCTGGGTAATCTTCGGGCAAGCATCGTTTTTCCAGCTCCCGGCGGTCCAAACACCAAGAGATTATGAGACCCTGCTGCAGCAATTTCTAACGCACGTTTATACCGTGCTTGTCCCCGGACTTCGGAAAAATCTAAAAAACAAGCTGAACATTGAGTATGGAGCGGAGGGATAGCGGTTGACGGTAATGAACCGGTTTCAGCACGGATACGAAGCGCTTCAACAGCTTGTGCCAAATTGATCACCGCAGCACAATGATTTTGTGCTAAAATACCGGCTTCACCAGCATTTTCGGCAGGTACAATAAAATCTTCAATGCCTGCCTTCAATCCCGCAGCAATCGCTGCCAACACTCCTCGTACCGGTCTCAAGATACCCGAAAGTTCTAACTCTCCCAAAACCATAACATTATTGACCGGAGGCACCAATCCGGCGGCAGCCATTACAGAAATAGCTATGGGAAGATCCAGCGAAGCTCCATCTTTTCGTACACCAGCCGGAGCAAGATTAATCAAAATACGGTCTTGAGGGAACATATACCCTGAATTCCGAAATGCAGCGCGCACCCGTTCTCGTGCTTCACGTACCGCTCCCTGTGCCAACCCGGTTACATCAATACCGGGAATACCGCGGCGAATATCTGCTTCAACGCGTATGATAATTCCTTCTGCCCCATAGGGGCTGTATGCAGTTACAAACATTATAACCTCCATATTCAGTACAGCTTATATAGAGACGATTGATTCACAACACAGTATTGATTAACTTGCTAATATGAGAAAATTAAGCTACATTGTTTGTTGGGTATCAGCAAGAACCAATACTATTTTTTCAAAACAAAGGGAGATTCTATGGGAGATACCGACTCTGTTTACAAGCATTTAGCTTCGGACGATTTTAATAAGGCGCGCACTCGTGCAACACTTTCAGCCATTCAGCATTTTCTGCACAGTAACCGCGACCAACTTCTTTCGCTTGGAGTCGTGAAAGATATCATCAAACCAAAAAATGAATCGTACCAAGGAATGCAGGTTGTTCCCATTAAAAACATTATCGGGAGCGAGGGGCGCTACCGTGATTTTAATAAGTATTTTTTACCGCGGTCTGAATATTTGAGAAGCCGGTGGGAACGGGTGGATCAAGCGCACCTTCAAGACATTCCTTTGCCTCCCATTCAACTGTATGAAATTGGGGGAGCTTATTTTGTTCGTGACGGTAACCACCGGGTTTCTGTTGCAAAATCACAGAAAGTAGAATCTATTGACGCAGAAGTGACCAGTTTATCGAGTGAAATTGCCATTACTCCCGATATGACTGTGGATATGCTGCGGGAAGCATTGATTGCCTATGAAAAAAATGCTTTTTATGAGCATACGCAGTTTGGAAAGCTTACCGGCAATTATGACCTTGATTTTAGCGTAACAGGAAGTTATGACGTTATTTATAACCATATTGCGGTACATAAATACTATTTAAATCAAACACGTCAAGATGAAATACCTTTTTCTGAAGCGCTTATTTCGTGGTACCATAATATCTATGAACCAATAGAGTCTATTATCTATGACAAATGGATTCAATTAGATTTTCCCGGTGCAAAAACAGGCGATCTCTATATATGGATAGTAAAACATTGGGATTTTTTAAAAAAGAAATACGGTATACATTATTCTATCGCTTGTGCGGTTCAAGATTTTACTGTGCGGTATGGGCACCGGCGCGGACGGCTTTTTCGATTCTTAGTTACAGTATGCAACAAATTCCTTAAAAAACAATCTAAAAACACGACAAATCATTCTTAAAAACAATACTCTTTTTTTTGTACACTTTTAAAAACAAATAAAAACAAACATACTCGGTATCGATGAGAAGGCAGAGTAATTATTGACTTATGGGGAGTTTTACGGTATTATTAGGATACTTTCAGCATGCACAACATTCGTGCATAGTTGCTCTTGGAGGGGTTTTATGAAAATTGCTATCAATGGGTTTGGTCGGATCGGACGTCTGGTATTTCAGGCGCTTGTAGATCAAGGGTTATTAGGAGATATTGAGGTCGTTGCAGTCGTTGATCTTTCTACGGACGCAAAATATTTTGCTTATCAGCTTAAGTATGATTCTGTTCAGGGAAAATCTAAAGCTGAAATCTGCACAAAAGGTGAAGATATACTGCTGGTCAACGGTCACGACATTAAATGTATTTCCGGTAAAGGAAAGACTCCGGCTGATCTTCCCTGGAAAGAATTAGGCATTGATTATGTCGTTGAATCAACCGGACTGTACACAGACGAGCGTGCCTATGGTCACATTGAAGCGGGTGCTAAAAAAGTTATCATTTCTGCTCCCGGCAAATCCAAAGACGAAAGCAAACCGGTCAAAACAATCGTGTGCGGTGTTAACCATGAAGAATACGATCCCGCAAAGCATCATGTTGTTTCTAACGCCAGTTGCACGACAAACTGTTTGGCACCGGTAGTGTATGTCATTTTGAAAGAAGGTTTCGGTATTGAGACCGGTCTTATGACGACGATCCATTCATACACTGCAACGCAGAAAACTGTTGACGGGGTTTCGTTAAAAGATTGGCGCGGCGGACGAGCAGCAGCGATCAACATTATTCCTTCAACAACCGGAGCAGCAAAAGCAGTTGGAGAAGTCTTGCCCCAAACCAAAGGCAAATTGACCGGTATGAGTTTCCGCGTTCCGACTCCAACAGGTTCGGTCGTTGATTTGACCTTCCGCTCGACAAAAGACACGTCTATCGAGGAAATCGATAAGGCGCTTAAAAACGCATCAGAAACGTACCTTAAAGGTATTCTTGCTGCAACGAGCGATGAAATTGTTTCTTCTGACGTTATTCACGATATTCATTCTTCCATTTATGACAGTAAAGCAACATTGGAAAATAACCTGAAAGGGGAAAAACGATTCTTCAAAGTCGTTTCCTGGTATGATAATGAATGGGGTTATTCGAACCGTGTTATTGACCTGTTGAAATATATCGATTCTAAAAAATAATTTTTTAAAAATAAATTAAATAAAAACAAAAAAGACCCGTCAAATATGACGGGTCTTTAATATATTAATAAGAGCAGTGTAATGCTCCCTTTTATGGGGAAAAATGCAATCCGAACAATCTTTTACTGCGGTGAATAGCGGAGTTCCGCAGCACTTCTGATCATAATAAAGCGGACAAAAACAGAAAAGACAGTTTATTTCCGTTAACCCTTTATGGCAAGGATAATATTCACAGTCTTTATTTTCAAAAAATGTACTATTATGGTTCATACTATTTCCTGAAGCCCACAAAAGCAGGCTTGAATGGTATATATCACTGCGGCAGAACGGATCACGTCTCCCACTGCTTCGTTTATATGTTACCACACTATGCCGCATATTTTCGATCATCAAGAGGGACAGCCCTCAAATTAAAAGAGGGGACAGCCCTCTGCTCTGAGTGATTCATGATCTAAGAACGAGTGATTCTTAGCTAAGAATGAGTCAGAATTAGCTAAGAATGAGTCAGAATTAGCTAAGAATGAGTCAGAATTAGCTAAGAATGACTCAGAATTAACTAAGAATGACTCAGAATTAGCTAAGAATGACTCAAAGTCAGCTGAGAATGAGTCAAAGTCAGCTGAGAATGAGTCACAATCAGCTGAGAATGACTCACAATCAGCTGAGAATGAGTCAGAATTAGTTAAGAATGAGTCAGAATTAGCTAAGAATGAGTCAGAATTAGCTGCGAGCAGAGGTTATGGGGACAGACCTCTGAATAAATTAGGGACGGACAGACCCTCAAAAAAAAATAAAAAAAAGTTAAGAAATAATCTTGACAAATGGAAGATATCACGGTAGAGGACTTTACAGATAGCACAAAGCTATCTATTTTCTGCGTGTCTTTTAAAGAGGACCGTAGCCAGCAACGTCTAGCAAACTACACTGACTACGGGTTTCTGTACACGTAGTACATTGACAAACATAGTATAAAAATACCAAAACAGTCAACGTATTACGTGTTCTCCTCTTTACATAGAAATCCAACGCTTTGTGTGTTGGATAATACTTTATGAGGAGGACTCTATGAATAAGAAGAGTCTTTATTTTGGAATTGTCGCCTTTGTTGTGGCAATGAGTTTAGTGTTTACTGCCTGCAAAGATGAGGACGAGGACAAGAAGGACGAGACTGCTCCGACACTCCCTGCAACCCAAACGCTTTCTGTTACTGCTAGTACTGTAACAGATTCTGGTTTCACCGTGACATGGGCAAAAGCAAGCGACGATGTCACTACCGCAGCAAATCTGAAATACTTCGTGTATACCAAGACATCGTCTTTCAACAGCAGTACTGTTGCAGTTATCAAAACTGGCGTCCTGGCGAACAGTGGCGGCACGAAAGATATTGCTCAACTGGCCATAACTGGGTTAAATGCTAATACAGATTATTGGTACGCAGTGATAGTAGCAGACGAAGCAGGCAACGAATCGGCATATACTGTATCTTCAACTGCCCAGAAAACAACAAAAGCAACGATTGCATGGACTGGAGCTTTCACTGAAACTACAGGCACAGATAACGAAGGAAAAGTAACTGGAAAGGTTATTGCAACATTATCAGCAGGTGCTACCTTTGCTGATGCTGCCGCAACGCTAACCACCGGCTACACCGTTAGTGGTACTGCTATTCCGGAGGGCTTAACTCTCGTGGCAACCAAAGTTAATAATACTGTTGAATTCACCTTGACCGGCACCGCGACAACTCATAACGCTAATGTTACAGGTATTACCATTGCCTTTACTGCAGCTGCGTTCACCAGTGCAGGCAATGTAGATGACGCCACGAAAACGAAAAATGATATTGGGATAGACTTCACCGCATAATAGAACGGTTTTGAAAGCCGTTGCATTAAGCACGGAAAAGGCGGGCATACAGCCCGCCTTTTTTTTGTTTGACAGACTTCACGGGGACAGACCTCATCAGAAAGCCCAATGAGGACAGTCCCCTACTTTTAGTGATTCATGATCTAAACGGAGACTCAGTTAACTAATTCTAAGACTCAGTTAACTAGAACCAAGACTCAGTTAACTAATTCTGAGACTCAGTTAACTAATTCTGAGATTCAGTTAACTAGTTCTGAGACTCAGTTAACTAGTTTTGACCCGCAGTTAACTAGTTCTAAGACTCAGTTAACTAATTCTAAGACTCAGTTAACTAGTTCTGAGTCTCAGTTAACTAGTTCTGAGTCTCAGTTAACTAGTTTTGACCCGCAGTTAACTAGAACTGACTCTCAGTTAACTATGAGCGAGTCACAATGAGCAGGGGAAGACTCCAACAGACAGACCCCCAAAGAGACGACCTCAAGGGGGACAGACCTCACGGGGACAGGCCTTGAATCTAAAGTACTTGAACAGCCTTTGTGCGTGTACTATACTAGTTTGGTGAATCAAGGTACCGCGCTGTGACTCATATTCACAGTGAGGAAAGTCCGGGCTCCGCAGGGCATGGTGCCGGGTAATTCCCGGGCAGACATCGTCTGACAGCAAGCGCAACAGAAAATATACCGCCTCTACGGTAAGGGTGAAATGGTGCGGTAAGAGCGCACCGCATGTGTGGTAACAAACGTGGCAATGCAAGCCTCACCAGGAGCAAAGTCAAGCAGCGGTAGAATGCCCCTTCATATACCGCGGGTAGACTGCATAGACGCAACCGGTAACGGTTGTGCAAGATAAATGGTACCTCCGTAATGATTTTTACGTACAGAATCCGGCTTATGGTTCACTTTTTAGCAGGAGTTATTATGCCTATTTGTTTCGAACAACACAGTTTTCATCTGTATAATGATACCGTCAGTTATATAATCACCATTATGCCGGACGGTTCCTTAGCTCATGCGTACTCCGGGAAAGCTCTCAGCGCCTATGCGTCTTTAACTGTTCCTGTCGTCGGCGACCGCGATTCGCTTCCTTTTGAATATCCTACCTTTGGGAACGGCGATTATAGACCGCCCGCCTGTGCGCTTCGTCTTTCAAACGGTTCTTTGCTCATTGACCCAATCTATAAAAATCACCGTATTTTTCCGGCTAAACCTTCGCTGTCAACCATGCCGTCTTTATACGTTGATCACGATTCTGAAGCAGAAACGTTGGAAATTACCCTTGAAGATAAGCTTTCTAGCTTGAACATATATCTATACTATACCATTTTTTCACAGTATCCTGCCGTTGTACGGTCTGTTCGTATTCACAATAACGGAACAGACACCGTGACCCTTTCGAAAGTAATGAGTATGAGCCTTGATTTAATTGATTCACGGTGGCTTTTGACGACTTTTTACGGTGCGTGGACTCAAGAATTTCACACGGCTAAGCGGCCGTTAGTACCCGGCACTCAGGGAATACGGAGCAGCCGCGGCGGTCCCGGTCATCAACAAAATCCCTTTTTAATGCTGTCGCGTCCCGAAACGTCTGATATGTACGGTGAAGCGCTTGGGTTTAGCTTGATCTATTCAGGGAATGTGTATGCGACAGTTGAAGTAGAATCAACTGCCTTAACAAGGGTGCAACTGGGAATAAATCCTGAAACGTTTTTATGGACACTGCATGCGGGAGAAGATTTTGAAGCCCCGGAAGTAGTTATCGTGTATAGCGATCATGGAATCGATGAACTGTCGCACACCTTTCACCAGATATTCCGGAAACATCTTACACGAGGGCTGTGGCGTGACAAAGAACGTCCCATTGTGCTTAATAATTGGGAAGGTACCTACTTTAATTTTACTGAAAAAAAATTACTGGATATGGCTGCAATAGCAAAAGACATGGGTATTGAACTCTTTGTACTGGACGACGGATGGTTTGGACAACGGGACAGTGACAATTCTTCACTGGGAGATTGGTTTCCGGACACCCGTAAATTACCGGACGGTATCAGCGGTTTGGCGCAAAAAGTTAATGCATGCGGATTACAATTTGGACTGTGGATTGAACCGGAAATGATTAGCCGGCGGAGTAAACTTTTTGAGCTGCATCCAGATTGGGCTATCGGCGTGCCGGAGCGGCCGCGGACGGAACAACGGCAGCAATACGTTCTTGATATGACACGGCCGGAAATTATTGAATATTTATATGATGTTTTTTCAAAATTATGCGCTTCCGCATCAATTTCTTACATAAAATGGGATATGAATCGGGCAATTACAGAGCCGTACTCACTTCAGTTGCCTGCTGAACAGCAGGGAGAATTTTTCCACCGGTATGTATTGGGAGTGTACCGTTTATATGACCGTCTTACCAAGGCGTTCCCTCATATATTATTTGAATCCTGTGCGGGCGGCGGTGGACGGTTTGATCCGGGAATGATGGCTTTTGCTCCTCAAGGATGGATTTCAGACGATACAGATGCGCTTGAACGAATCCGTATCCAACATAATGCGTCACTTTGTTATCCTCAAAGTTCTTGGGGTTCTCATGTTTCTGCGGTTCCCAATCATCAAACCGGAAGAATGATACCGTTATCATTCCGTGCGTGTGTCGCCTTTTTTGGAAATCTTGGATTTGAACTTGATCCTACTTTATTAACCGAGGATGAGAAACAGCACATCACGCGCTGTATTAATTTTTACCGTAGCTATCGTACTGTTTTTCAATATGGAATGTTCAGCCGTTTGAAGAGTCCGGATGATTCCCGTTATGCGGCATGGCAAGTATCAAAAGGGGATACGAGTATCGTTGGATTTTTTAAATTGCTTGCTATTCCTAATAGCGCACCGTTTCGTTTATATCTTAAACATTTAAATCCGCATGCTCGGTATACAGTGTCACTGTGGGAAGATATTGCTTTTGAACCCGGTGATAAAACATTTAATTGCGGGATCCGTGGCGGTGACGAACTTATGTATGCAGGCCTTCTGTTGGATTCTTCATTCCGCACAAAGCAGGGAGATTTTTTTGCAACAGTATTTATCATTAAAAAGATCGATTAACGTTTCAAATAACTACTGGGATCAAGCGCCTTACCGTCCTTTCTTAATTCAAAATGAAGGTGCGGTCCGGTTGATTGTCCGGTTGATCCAACTCTCCCGATAAGTTCTCCGGATGCTACTGTTTTTCCTTTTTCAGTTTCAACTTTAGAAAGATGCCCGTAGAGGCTTGTCCAATTATCTGCATGCTCAACGGTAATATATATGCCATAAACAGCATTATTTCCTATTTCGGATACTCTGCCCCGCCGGGTTGCAAAAACAGCAGTACCGGTAGGGGCAGCCAGATCCATACCGCGGTGTATTCCGTATCTGCCGGTTACCGGGTTAACTCGCGGGCCAAAACTTGAAGTCAAACGGTATTTTTCCAAAGGAAAAGAAAAATCTCCTTTTATATCAAGAAAGAACGTCCATTCAGTAGAGCTGAATTCTCCATTGGGTATAAAGCGAAAAGCATTTCCCAGCACGGTAACCGGGATTCCCTCTTCATTTCGTGCTGAAGCTATCAACCATTCCAGATCGTTTTGCGGTTCTTCTGCAACAAAGATTCCTTTTACAGTGGGAAGCAGAATCTGTTGCGGTATTGGAGAAGACTCTAATCTCTTTTCAAATCGATTCAGTGTTGCAACTGAAGCAGGAGACGTTGGAGCGGATACTGTCAAAAAGAGACTGTGGATATCTTCTACAACCGGCGGTGATTGATAGGTGAATATCAGGAGATTTTTTGCTAATTGTTCTGGAGAATCGCGGGTGATTCGCTGCATGGCTCGGTCAACTGCACGGCGATACTCCATATATACCGGATCTTTTGGACGCAATTCAGAAATAATAAACGGGTCGTCTGCATAGCACCATACCGTACATATAAAGAAAATGCTAAGGAACAGTACGCTGTTCAAGCTGTGCTTCCGCAATAAGCTGCCGGTACCGGAGAAATAATGTCCATTCGTCAGGACTAAAATCAGCTCCGGGAATAAAATAAAAGAGATTTCCTTGTACTGTTACGGGAAACCCTTGATCGCTTCGTGTTGAGGCAACTAATAACTCCAGATCGTTTTGCGGTTCTTCTGCAACAAAAATTCCTTTTACAGTGGGAAGGAGCAAAAGACGCGAGTCCTCATAATTCAGCGGGTGATTGAGTCTATTCAGCGTTGCAACTGAAGCAGGAGACGTTGGAGCAGAAAGGATAAAAAATAACCGTGAGAACCGTTCTCCTTGTACCACCGCTTGAAAACTAAAAAAGTCAAGCGATTCTATTAACTGCTCTGGTTTATCCCGCGTAAGGCGCGGACCCGTCACATCAGTTTGTCGGCGATACCGGAGAAACACTTTGTCACGAATCTGCCATTCAGTTATGCGTGGCAGTTCTGCGTCTTCTGCTCCGCACCACGGTGAGCCGAGCAGCAGCATGCAGAACAACCACAGTTGATTAAGCTTCGGTAATTGCTTGAGTTGGACATACACCGGCGCAAACTCCACAACTTGCACACAGAGACGGGTCTATCCAGCGTTTATCGTTTTTCTCGCTGATTGCCCCAACCGGACATTCAGAATCACAACTCCCGCAATTTACACATGAATCATCAATTGTATAAGCCATAAAACCTCCTGCTATAGTTTAAGATATACGGGTACTCTTGACAAGTCTAGTATAGATCTTCAAACCGTATTCCTTCCCCCGCGGGAATAAACTGTTTTATCGTGCATCCTATAACGTCAAAAGACGGCGGCACCCCAACGCGGAGCGTTTTTTCGGTACGCACGATAGTTATATCGCTTTCACCGAGCGTTGTGCCGGGAATAAGATCGCGCACTGCGTGGATTGAACGGCTTGTCCGTCCATAATTTTCTGCTTCTGCTGCTGCCAGTTTCTTGACGCCGGAACCAAGGACAGCGTTAACGAATGCTGCCCCTTTTTCGGCAGCCATGCCGGCAATGACAGTCTCCGGTTCGGTGTTTGCGGCACGGGTGACAGCTTGTACCAATGCAGCAAAATCTTTGGGTGTAAGAGCTATAGGGTCATCAAGCCCGGAATCACTGCGCGAAAGACAAAAGTGTTTTTCAATGACCGCAGCTCCCATTGCAACTGCAAGCACTGGTACTGTGTATGGGTCGAGACTGT
This sequence comes from Treponema sp., assembly GCA_031273325.1. Classification (GTDB taxonomy): domain Bacteria; phylum Spirochaetota; class Spirochaetia; order Treponematales; family Breznakiellaceae; genus BOBG01. The sequence continues at coordinate 23,894 of JAISSB010000024.1, forward strand.
GGTCGCTTATTCCAACCGGAATGCCGAAGATCGCATTGAGGCTCCGCAACACCCGCACATTATATGCGGTTTCCGGCGCAGGATATGCGGTCACGCAATGGAGCAAACAAAGGGGAACCGCGCTCGCACTCAAGAGGGTGACAGCTTGTTCAATATCCGCTACCGTTGAAACGCCGCTTGAAAGGATAACCGGAATACCGTATGACGCAACTTCTTTGAGGAGCGGGATATGATTTAATTCCGGCGAGGCAATTTTGATAGCATAGGGATTCAATGCGCGTAATTCGCGAGCGCTCTGTAATCCAAAAGGAGTCGCGAGGAACATTAAACCTTTTGATTCGCTATATTCCTTGAGTTCGAGAAAAAAGTCAGGAGAAACTTCTATGCTCTTGAATCGGTCATACAAACGTACAGGTCCACCTGGCAGCATCACAGTACCGGTATTCGGGTGCAGTATTTCGTCCGCGTAGACAATCTGTACTTTTATGCACCGTGTGCCCGCTTCTGACGCCGCATCAATCAATTCAAGCGCTTTTTTCCGGTCGCCGTTATGCCCCGTTCCTAGTTCAGCAATGATTAACGGGTTGCGGGCTGAATATCCCAAAAAGCTGCTGTCCGATCTGCACACCGTATTTTCTATATTTTCCATACTTTCTATTCGTGCAAGCGCAGGATCTAAGCGGACTGCCTGATTATAATCTGCCGTTCCTTTTTTACTGTATACGGCTCCCCGGTTCATATATGCACGGGCATTGTGCGGGTCTAACTGAATTGCTTTGTCAAAATCTTTAATCGCCCGATCACACTCGCCTTTGCTGCGGTACATTTCTCCCCGAGAAAGGTATATGTCGGCATTCTGCGGGTTCAAGTGGATTGCTTGATTGAGATCGCCCATTGCCCGTTCATAGTCGCCTTTCTTGCCGTAAGCAATTCCCCGGTTATAGTAGCCATTGGATTCCTGCTGCTCCAAATGGATTGCTTTGTCAAAATCCTTAATTGCCCGATCATAGTCTTTTTTTTCTGTGTAGGCTTTTCCCCGGTTATTGTATGCATTGGCATATTCCGGATCTAACTGGAGTGCTTCGGTGAGATCAGCAATCGCCCGGTCATAGTCGCCTTTCCTAAGGTAGGTTTTTCCCCGGTTATTGTATGCATACGCACAACGGGGATCTAATTGGAGTGCCTGATTGAGATCGGCAATCGCCTGATCATAATTCTCTCCCTTTTCCGCATAAGCGTTTCCCCGGTTATTGTATGGGCCGACATCGTTCGGATCCAAGCGGATTGCTTCGGTAAAATCGGCAATCGCCCGGTCATAGTCTTCTTTATTACCGTAGGCAATCCCTCGGTCGATGTATGCGCCGTCATGATTGGGGTCCAAGCGAAGCGTTTCTGTGTAATTTACAATTGCCCGATCATGATCACCTTTTTCTGCATAAGCTTTTCCCCGGCCATAGTATGCCTCGGTATATTTTGGATTTATTTGGATCGCCTGATTAAAGTCTGCAATGGCGCTTTTATAATTCTTTTTCTTAGCAAAGGCGCGCCCCCTGCTATAGTATGCCTCGGCATTCTGCGGTTCCAAGCGGATTGATTGATTGAGATCTTTAATCGCCAGGTCACACTCGCCTTTATCCGTATAGGCATGTCCCCGATTAAGGTATGCATGTGCATTCTGCGGTTCCAAACGGACTACTTCGTTAAAATCGGTAAGCGCCATATCGGTAAGTCCTCTGGAAGCATAGATCACTCCCCGGAGCTCATAGGCATAAGCATACTTTGGATTTATCTGGATTGCCTGATTGAAATCTTCCATTGCCTGATCCATATTGCTTTGCCGAGCATAAGAAAGTCCTCGATTATAGTATGCGTCTGCATAGTCCGGCTTCAAGCGGATTGCTTCGGTGAAATTGGCAAGTGCTTGGTCATGGTCCCCTTGTGCATCATAGACCGTTCCCCGGCCGAAGTATGCTTCGGCACAGTTCGGATCTAAGCGGAGAGCTTCGGCAAGATCGGCAAAGGTCCGATCATAGTCTTCGATAGTATAAAAAGCTCTTCCCCGGTGTATATAGGCGTCGGCACAATCCGGATTCAAGCTGATTGCTTGATTGTAATGTTCAATCGCACTGTTATAGCTTTTTCTGATAAGGGCAAGCGTTCCCTGATCAATATGATATTTATAATCTTCTACCGGTGTATTTTCCGTGTTTTCCATATCTTTCATGTTTTCCATAACTGCTAAACTCCTTTACAAAACTTTCTCTGTATGTACTGCTCCCTGAACCAGAGAAAAATATCTCTTTAGTATAGGGTACTTTTTGCGTTTTGTCAGGGTTTTACATGGGGCAGACCTCCTGGGACAGACCTCTAAGCAAATGGGGACAGACCTCAAGATCACTCTTGCCTTTCATGCACATCGGGTATACTATAGAGAAAACTTCGTAGAGAGTTTTTATTATATGTAAGTTTCGCGTGTGCGCGAACTAAGGAGAATGTATGAAAGAAAAAGCTTGTAGTTATCCCCCCGTTAAGAAATTAGTTAATAATTCCCCCCCCCCCCCCATCAATCCTACCCGCATAAGAAGCTAGCTACAATAATCGGCGCACTTATTTGTGTGCTGTTCTTCTTCGGCTGTCCTGCCGATCCAGAAGAACCGCCACCACCAAT
>JAISSB010000023.1 GCA_031273325.1 Treponema sp.
GGTTTTTCTCCGCCACATTTTGGCCCGCCGCAATGCTTCGCATTGCTTTATGGGCGGGCCAAAACGTCATATACAGCCGGAACGTTATGCGAAATTTGGGCCTAAAATTTGTTTAAGAATAAAAAATGTATAGAAAATCATACAATGAAAAATATAAATTGGTCTATAGACAAAGTAAAGATATTAATATAAACTGAGGTTATGGGAAATGAAGAATTATTGAATTATATTGTTATTGATCAAGGCATTCGTTTTGGGAAGCCTTGTATAAAGGGAACCAGAATAACCGTTGGGGATATTCTCCAGTGGTTATCGGAAGGAATTCCTGTATCGGAAATATTAGACGATTATCCATTATTGGAAGAAGTGCATATAAAAGCCGCATTGGTTTTTGCCGCACGGCGGGAAGAAATTACCAAAGTAATAGCGGCAGTTTAAATATAGAAATGAAAATATTACTTGACGCAAATATTTCATGGAAATTGACAAAAGTATTAGGTTCAATATTTGGAAAATGTGATCATGTGGATTTAGTAGGTCTTAGTGTACCGGCTGATGATATAGATATTTGGACTTATGCAAAAACCAATGAATATATAATAATAACTAAAGACAGTGATTTCGTAGATCTATTGGAATTGAAAGGATTTCCTCCAAAAGTTGTGTTACTCAAAACCGGAAACAATAGCAGTACGGCACTTACAGAATTATTAATTGCAATGAAACCGAATATCGAAGACTTTGAAAGCAGTGCATTTGAATTATTGGAAATATTCAATGTGTGAACACCTTAATTGGACGGCAATCAGAATTAATTGATTTTTTATACCAGACGATTCATGCTGTTACCTTCTTACAAGCTCAACCGTGACAAAGTGTCTACAACGTTAGGCCCTTGTCTCTGCGGTAGTGCCAGATACTGTCGTCAGATAGTATCTGGTAACAGCTCAAGAATGTCCTGGTTTACCAAACCTTCACGCGATTGCTGCCGGGTTTAAGGCCAACGATAGGACCTACCGTTGTTTTACCAGCTATTGGTTGATCCGCATAGTCTGTGTCGAGCGTTATTGGGCTTCCGTCCGGCTTTTCAAAATCAGCATCCACTATGCGTACCCTTCCCAATGAGCAGGTGTCGTGAACCGGGCAATTTTGACTAAAGTCATTTGGCAAATCAATGGTCAAAAAGACTTCATTTCCGGTCATTTCAATTTTGAAATTGGCACTAAAATCAGGTTTATTAATGGTGACGATTTCCTTGTCGAAAGCCTTTGCGCCGTTGAAATAAGCGTTGTCCGCAATGTAGGCTGGCTGTTCGACTTTCTCAAAAACCTCCAGGTCGAGGCCCATGCCCATCGCATCAACCGTTTTAATATATTCGTCAAGGGATACGGTGCAGCCGTTATACAGAGCCGTTCCAACGGTGTCCTGGGTTTTTCCCCCTACAAAAATGTTACTGTAAAACCGGTCGTCCGCGCCGTAAACCATCGCGTACCCTGCTACATCAGTGCTGTGCGGCGCGTGGTAAGGCGTTGCGCGATTAAGCATCTTCCTTAGAATAATCTTACCTGCAAAAAGGTTGTTCACATAGGCGCCGCCCTGCGCGTGGTTATCAAGCGCGTATTTTGATCCGAAAATATTGTGATCGACGATATACGGGCCGTGGGATACTTCGACGAACAGATCGCGGTTATTATTATTGTAGAGATTCTTACTGATTCGCGTTCCCTGGGCTTGCCAGTCGAGCCATGTTCCCAGTGAACAGTCGTGGATGTAATTATGGTGAATCTGAACGTCAATGGCCGCGTGCAGTTTTATTCCCGCGATCTCATGCCCATAAAACTCGCGCTTTAACGCGATGTTATATATGTGGTTGCCGTATATTTCGCTAAACACACAGCCCAAGTGGCCTACCACGCCGTTCTGTCCGCAGTCATAAACCACGTTGTTACGTATAATATGCGAGCCGATTTTCTCTTTCGACCAGCCTATTTTCTGTGCCGCAAAAACAGCTTCAAGCTGATATTGATAACCGGGCTTATCTTTTCTGAATGTGCGGTAATTATCACCTGTTGACGCCTCCTTACCGATACTTATCGCGCTGCATTTGGCGTCGTGAATGACGTTTTCTTCGATGATCCAGCCCTTACTCCAATTCGCGCCGATAAGCCCTGGTTGATCTCCTGTGGGCGGCGCCCAAGGGGTAGCAGCGTGGGCCATTTCAAATCCGCGCACGGTTATATAATTTACGCCTGTTTTATTAGGATAAAAACAACATTTGCGCACGTTTACCTCGACAATCTCCTTGTTAGGATCCGCGCTGTGGAAATTTGCGTACATTGTTGTATGAACATCGTCAACGTCGGCAAACCAGACATATTTTGTCTGCTCGACATTTTTAACCGGTACAATTTCATTCGTCCAATGGTCGAGTATTTCGGTGCGCGGTTTCGGGTCAAACAGCACGTCGTAATGTTCCGCCTCGTAAAAAGACATACCGTTCAGGTATACATCTCCTAAATGGACGCGCCGGTGGGGATAAATCATCCAATCGCCAATGATGATTTCCTTATAGGGGTTCCAATCCCCGAAAATCCCGTTATCCAGAACAGCCTTCCATACAGAACCTTCGATATGCTCCCAATTTTGCAGGCGCTCCGACCCCTTAATCACAACCTTTTCGCCCGCGGCCGCCTGGTAGGTAATGCGCCGAGCATCGCTTAAGCCGCCTTCTTTCGGTTTGACCCATTCGCGGTATACACCCTCATGCACGATAACGGTATCGCCGGCGTGAGCCACAAAGGCCGCAGCCCCGATTGTGAGAAACGGCTTTTCTTGCGAGCCCTTATGAGCGTCGGAGCCGTTTTTTGATACATGATAAACAGTTGACATGATAATTCCTCTATTATTTTCTTTATTTCAGTAAAAAAAGTTCAATTACAAAAAGTATAACAGCTTTTGTAGTGCGGTGCAGAGAGCTTCAATATCTTCTTTTGTTGTTAACCACCCTTGGGAGATGCGGATTCCCTCAACAGTTAGATGATTATTAATTCCCATAGCAGCAAGTACCGGACGCTCCTGACGGGTTACAGAACAAGCTGAACCGGTTGATACAGCAAAACCGGCATCGTCCAACGCCCGTACCAACACTTCACCGGGGATTCCTTCAAAAGCAACATGCAAAATATACGGAGAAAACCGCGGGTCAATGGCTTGTCTATCGGCAGGGATCAAAGAACACCGGGGAATAGTCTTTAAAAAAGATATTAAATATGCATTACGGCTCACCGCTTGTTCATAATTATTTTTCAGTGTTTCTGGATATACATACTGCTCTAAGCATGCAGCTAATGCAACTGCTCCCGCAACATTTTCTGTGCCGGGGCGGATATGTTGTTCTTGCCCTCCTCCCCGGAATAATACTTCAAGCGGTTTGCGAAGGTACAAAAGACCAATTCCTCGCGGACCGCCGATCTTGTGGGCGCTGAGTACTGCAGAGTCTATGTCCCATTCCGAGAGCGCAACAGGTATTTTTCCAACAGCCTGAACGATGTCACTGTGGATATGAACGGGTACTGCAGCATATTCACGGATAGCGCGTACGAGATCCGCCATATCCATAATCGAACCGACTTCGTTATTAACCGCCATAATTGCAGCAAAACGGCTCCGTTGATATTTTTCAAAGGCACGGATAACTGTTGTTCGGCTTATACGGCCGTCTTGTTCTACTCCGATGATTCCCATCTGTTTCCCATACACCTTTAATAAGGCTGCCGTTTCACGGATCGAAGAATGTTCTATTGCACTGTACAGTAACGGAGTATTTTGTTGTCGGAGGAGAAAACTGCTGAGTACGATGTTGTTTGACTCGGTTGCTCCTGAAGTAAAGAAAAGCCGTTCAGACGGAACATTAAGTACTGCAGCGCACCGCCTTCGTGCGTCTTCCAACGCTGTATGTGCAGCACGCCCCTCGCTGTGCAGTGACGAAGGATTCCCCCATGGAGTATCGACAGGAGTATACACAGGAATTGCTGTCGCTGCCCAATCAAAATAATAACGATGTGACACCATTATAAACTACTATGAATGAGATCATTTCTCAAGCCGTACTATACATTTTGCTAGATATGTAGTATTATAATTACATGGGACTTAATGAAAGCCCCTCTTCCGAGCGGGTGCATATCGGTTTTTTTGGACAACGTAATACAGGGAAATCAAGTTTAGTCAATGCGGTAACGGGACAGGATTTAGCGATTGTATCTGAAATTAAAGGGACAACGACCGATCCGGTACTAAAAGCTATGGAACTGCTGCCGATGGGTCCGGTGGTAATCATTGATACGCCCGGTATCGATGATCGAGGTATTCTTGGAGAAAAAAGAGTACAAAAAACGTACACTGTTCTCCAAAAAACTGACATTGCAGTACTTGTTGTGGACGGACAGGCAGGAAAAACTCCCATTGATGAATCGCTCATTGATATGTTTAAAGAGCGGCACATCAATTATCTGGTAGCCTACAACAAAAGTGATCTTTTGGATCTTTTGGAATCTATTCCGCCTCCCGCACCTGAAGAGCTGTACGTCAGTGCAAAAACAGGTTTTAATATCAATACGCTCAAAGAACGAATTGCAGCTTTCCAGGGAACAGAAAAAAGTGAACGAAAAATTCTATCGGATTTAATAGAGCCGGGCGATTGCGTTGTTCTAGTAATCCCCATAGATTCTGCTGCTCCCAAAGGCCGTTTAATTTTACCGCAACAGCAAGCTATCCGTGATATTCTTGAACGCGGAGCCATTGCATGTATTACCCGTGAAACAGAATTAACCGATACCCTGAATGCCCTTAAAAAAAAGCCGGCGCTTGTCGTAACAGACAGTCAAGCGTTTGCTCAAGTTCAAGCCGATACCGCTCAAGATATTCCGTTAACGTCATTTTCAATACTCTTTGCACGGTATAAAGGTTTGTTAAACAGTGCCGTTGAATATGCAAAAATAATAGATCATCTCAATGACGGTGACCGCGTATTGATTAGCGAAGGGTGTACGCACCATAGACAGTGCGACGATATTGGAACTGTGAAATTACCAAAATGGCTTCATGCATACACGGGGAAGAACCTTCACTATGAATGGACATCAGGCGGAACGTTTCCTAAAGATTTGTCACCGTATAAGCTGGTAATTCACTGCGGAGGGTGTATGCTTCCGGCGCGTGAAATGCACTATCGGCAACAAGTTGCTCTTGAACAAACGGTACCTATCACAAATTACGGTATAATTATTGCATATATGAACGGCATTTTAGAACGAGCGCTCCGTCCATTAAATTTAACTACTGCTGAAACAAGCCCAGAGGATCGTAGCTAACTACACGGCTGGAACGGTGGTTTTCACTGCTCCAATCACGAATAGCCAGTGATTGCTGTGACGGTATATGTGTCTTGGATATCCGCATGCACATCTGCTGTATCCGCACTGCACACAGATATATCAGCCTTATTGCGGGATTCTTTGTCAATGATTCGCACCATTACACTTCTGGGACATGTATCGAGGATTTATGGAAAAAAGAAAACCCACAGGCTCGTCCTGTGGGATGCAATTTCTTGTCACTAGTTCAATCATGGGATATTATACCCCTATGGAAGTTGAGCATGTTCACGTGAGAACAATAAAAACTACCTTCCCGCTCACTGAAGAACAGAAAACCTTCGTTCTCGACACGATAAAACACGCAGCACAAGTCTTTGCACTGTTTGTGCAGCTTGCAAACGAACACCACTCAACTTCCTATACCCATCTCCACAAGTTCGGCTATACTCTCGCAAAAACGCTCTGTCCAGATCTTCCCACAGCACTGTTGCAGGCTACCGCACAACAAGCTCTTGCTTGGGTGAAATCGTGGAATTCCAATCATACAACACAACAATGGAAGTATCGGGGAACCAAAAAAGCACAACAGCTTTCTTTGAATAAACTCTGCCTTTCAAGGCGGGGAAACCTGACAACCTTCTCCTCTGTCGGAGGAAGAATACGAGTCTTGCACGACATCCCAGCATGGTTCATAAACCGGTATCACATACTTCATACCAACGATGTTCAAGCAGGACAATTGAAGTATCATATACGAAAGAACGTGTTTTACCTGTGCTTGCAGTATCGGGTTCAACCCCAACAGAATCACTCAGGTAAAGCAATTATCGGAATAGATAGAGGCTTATATAATCTGGTAACCCTCTCAGACGGCACCAATATTTCATCAAAAGCATGTAAAACAGTGAAGCGCAGGT
>JAISSB010000087.1 GCA_031273325.1 Treponema sp.
GCACGGCGTTTGATCCGATTCCAGCACGGCGTTTGATCCGATTCCAGCACGGCGTTTGATCCGATTCCAGCACGGCGTTTGATCCGATTCTGGTACGGCGTTCAATCCGATTCCATTAAGGAATTAGTTTGGATTCCACTAAGGAATCACTTTGCATTCTAATAAAGAATCACTTTGCATTCCACCAAGGAATCACTTTGCATTCCACTAAGGAATCGTTTTACATTCTAATAAGGAATTACTTTGCATTCTGGTACGTAATGAGAGGTCTGTCCCCTTGTTCTTTGGGGACAGACCTCCGAATGAATTCAGATAGATCACAAGGGGACAGACCCCGCAAGAAAGGGGGACAGACCTTTGAATCAACTAGCACGGCTTTAATCCGATTCCGGCACCTTTAGTCGTGTAGATCGTACAATCCTTTGGCTTGTCAGCGCTCAGCTCTTTCTTTTTTTCTCTCGTGATATACAGTATAATTAATCTGTGAAAGCAATTCTTATTATTGATGATGAACCAGGTATACGAAGGACATTGAGCGATATTCTTGAAGATGAACATTATAACGTTTTTAGTGCGCCGGACGCACTGGCCGGATTGAACATTATTGAACGGGAATCTATTGATCTCGTATTTCTCGATGTTCTCCTTCCAAAAATGGACGGAATAGAAGCACTTAAAAAAATCCGTTCCATGTGGACGTATATCGAAGTAGTTATGATTTCCGGACATGCAACCATTGACACCGCTGTTCAAGCTGTCAAATTAGGCGCCTTTGATTTTTTAGAAAAACCGCTTTCTCTTGATCGGATTTTAACCGTGTGCCGCAATGCACTCACCGTATCCGCTCTCCGCAGTGAAAATAAAACGCTCAAACATATAACGAGCGAATTGATCGGCGAAAGCGACGAAATGAACATAATCCGTGATACTATTCAGCAGGCATCTTCAAGCGACGCACGAATACTGATCAGCGGAGAGAATGGGACCGGCAAAGAGCTGGTAGCCCGCGCAATACATAACGGGTCAGATCGGGCTAAAAAAGCTTTTGTTGCAGTAAACTGTGCAGCTATTCCCGATCAACTAATTGAAAGCGAACTCTTCGGTCATGAAAAAGGAGCATTTACTGACGCTATTTCAACACGCCGGGGATATTTTGAGCAAGCTTCAGGCGGTACATTGTTTCTTGACGAGATCGGCGATATGTCACTGTCTGCACAAGCAAAAGTGTTAAGAGCTTTACAAGAACAAAAGATAAGCCGTTTGGGAAGTGAGCACACGATAAATGTGGATGTGCGGATCATTGCAGCAACAAATAAAAATTTAACGATGGCCTGTGAATTGGGGAGTTTCAGGCAAGATTTATTTTTCCGTTTATACGTTATCCCTATCCATATTCCGCCCCTTCGGGAACGGATCGAAGACATACCTATCCTTTTATTTCATTTTTTGAAAGAATTTCACATAGAACATATCCGCATTGACAGTGGTGCGCTCCGTAATATATGTGCATATCATTGGCCGGGAAACGTACGGGAATTAAGAAATTTTGCCGAGCGCCTTGCGGTACTCCACGATACCGATCATATAAGCGAAACAGACATTAACAACTTTTTACAAAAAAAAGCAGAAGATAGTACCGTTACGCCGCCTCTATTAAATTCATTTTCTTCACTGTTAGACCTTCGGTATACGGAGGCTAAAGAAAGCTTTGAAAAGATCTACTTACAAGCTCAAGTTGAAAAGAGCGGCGGAATGTTAAGCCGTGCTGCCGAATTAATGGGTTTGTATCCGAGTAATGTACATGCAAAATTTAAAAAATACGGCATAAAAATATAGTTACTCAAAGACAAGAAAAACGATAAACGCAGTGCTTAAAGCCATACCGATGGAGAATGAAATCCATGCAATGATTTCATATATAAGAGCTTTACGGTTATAGTGCTGTGCTAACCGCTCCGGCTTTCCCGGCAAAGCTCCATACGGTGCAGAAAAATCATACGGTTGAACTGGACCGTCGTTCTCATGGAATGCTCCGAAAACGTACCATTCTTTGATCTCTTTTATCTTTTTTTGAGGGATTGGAACCAACATCGGCACGGTTAATGCTAAGGTATTTGTTTTCAGTACCCCATACTGTTCGCCATTGGGCAAACGGTTATTTAAAAAAGCATATTTTGCAGGAAGATACACAATATCACGGTACGACCGAAATATCCGCGCTTGATGCCAGCAGTGCTGTCCAAGAAGGGTAAAAATAATGCCGGGCGGTATAAAAGAAAACAAAGGAGTCCACAGGGCAATGAATGCAACAGTAACAGTTAAACTAAATGCCGGACGGTTAAGAAATACCAATCCGATAAATAAATTCGAAAAAACTCCGCATATCAGTGAGTACGGGGTAATTTTATTCCAATATTCTGTTTTATAGCGGCCGCATTGAATAACGCGCACCGTTAAATCCCGAATATTTCCTTCATAGAAAATAATGATAAGCGGATATTCTTTTGTTGAAACAAACATGTTCTGCCGGTTTCTTTTGCTTAATTGACCGCAGACAAAGATATTTGAATATTCAGTCAGTGTTGTAATATCATTCCGCTGAATACGCTGCGGCGGATTATCGCTTCCATGCGGGAATACATACAGTTGGGAATTTTCCAAAGAAACAGGAACGGTGAGCGTCTTATTCCGGATCCAAATAACATGTTTTTCACTGAAGGATTCAAGATAACCGTCAAAGCGGAATACATTTCCCGGCGCATGGGAGTAGTTAAGTATTGGACAAAGCCGGGAATCATCAAATCTGCGGCGGAATAAACGCCACTGCTGCCGCACAGTGAGCATACCGATCAGCGGTATAATGCCGTACCATACTGTTGTTAATATAATGATAAGAATAAAAACACTGAGATACACTTAAGGTATTCACCACCAAATCGGCGTTCTATTGCCGCCGCTGTGACCTAAGGATTCTGAAATGTTATAGCAAAAATCTCCCAGCTTTTCAATGCTTCTGACGAGATCAATAAAAAGTAATTCTGTTTTTACATCTTTACCGTTTTCAATTCTTTTCCGCCCCATTTTTCTTAATGTGTCACGGAAATTGATAATTTGATTTTCCATAATGTGTGCTTGTACTGATTCTTCTTCACTTAAAGGTGCGCCTAAATGCTTCTGCACGAAGTCTAAAAACTGATCGACTAAATTCACATACGGCTGCAATGCGTCCATTTCTTTTTGACTGAATATCAGATTCTTTTTCGCGCTTCGTTCTAATAAATGGCAAATCCCCAAACAGTCATCGGTCATTTCTTCTAAATCTGCGACAATACGCAGTAACCGTGAAATCCGTTCATCAAAGCGGTTGTTTATCTGCTGGTGGCGCGTACACTCAATTAAGAACAGCGTTAATTCGTCACGCATTTCGTCCGCATAATTTTCTTTTACCGTCATTTCTTTAATTAATTCTTCAACAAAATGTTCACGATCCGTATGTTCCGCTAAGGCATACAATGCATTCCGCACAGTTCGGTACATTGCCGCAGAAAGCCCCGCCATATCCCGGATTTCTTTTTCCGCACGGATGATATTGAGTTCCGGAGTATCTTGTATCGTTCCGGATTGGTACACAAGGCGGTACTGTCCATCGTGCAGCGGTTCTAACGGCTTGTCTTTTATTAAAAAAGAAACAAGTTTTGCAAAAGGATTCACGAATGGGAAAAAGATAAGCGTATTAAATACATTAAATACTGTGTGGAACATAGCTAGATATGTGGCAATACTCGAGCCTGCGCGTCCTCCGGGAGTAATAAAATCAACAAATGCTAACAGCGGGTAGAACAGAATCAACGCTATTACCGTGCCGATTACATTGAACAGCACATGTACGAGAGCAGCGCGTTTGGCAGTTGTCCGCACCCCGATAGAAGCTAAAGCTGCGTCAACAGTCGTGCCGATGTTTGCTCCAAGGATCATCGATGCTGCCATATCGTATTGAATAATACTGTTGTATGCCATGGTGATAATAATGGCGGTAGTGGCAGACGACGAATGAGCTATAAGCGTTATAACAATGCCGATTCCAACACCGATAACTATTGAAACAAAGCCGCTATCAGAGAACGCTTCGATAAAGCTAAATGAGTGCTCGTCAATGGTCGGCATAGATTTTGTAAGAAAATCAAGCCCTAAAAAGAGCAAGCCGAAACCCAGTATCATTTCTCCTATACTCTTATGTTTCCACTTTATCATTAAAAGGATAAAGCCTATCCCGACGGCCGGTAACGCCATAGTGGACAAACTGAGCTTAAAGCCGACCAGAGACACAATCCATGCAGTGATCGTCGTCCCAATGTTTGCTCCCATAATGACGCCTATTGACTGAGTGAGCGGTAATAATCCAGCACTGACAAATGACACAACCATGACAGTAGTTGCAGATGAAGACTGTATTATTGCGGTTACGATAAGACCGGTGAGTATACCTCTCAGGCGGTCACCAGTCATAAACCGGAGGGTTTTTTGCATACGCTCCCCAGCTATCGACTGAATACCATTACTCATGACGGTCATTCCGTACAGAAATAAACCGGTACTGCCAACAATACGACAGATCAACCAGATATAATCCATTGTCTATCCTTTTTAAATGAGGAATTTAATACCGTCGGTCATTTTTAATGAAAATGAAGACCGTACCGTGCGTATACTGTTCATCGATCCTTCAATCATGCATGGGAAGTTTCTCATTAAACCACATTTCTTTTCAAGATAAGATGACTTGAACTATTTCACTTGAATTAAGAACAAAAAAGAAGTATACAGTAACGTATGCGTATTCGGAAAACATCTATGCTCAGTTTAAGTTCACTGGTTCTTATCCTTCTTTTCGTTATTTTTGCGAACTCTTTCTTCAGCTCTTTTAGCCTCCGCATCTTTAATTTGTGCGGTATTTACGTCATCCTTGCGTTGAGTCTCAATTTGGTCAACGGCTTTACCGGGCTTTTTTCACTGGGACATGCGGGATTTATGGCACTTGGAGCTTATGTGAGTGCGCTTCTCACGATGAGTCCCGCTCAAAAAGAAGTAAACTTTTTTCTTGCCCCTATAATTCCCATACTCGCTCATGTACAGCTTCCTTTTGTCTTTGCCTTGATCATTGCAGGTTCCGTTGCTGCACTTGCAGGCTTTCTGATCGGCACACCGGTACTCCGCCTCCGCGACGATTATCTTGCAATAGCAACCCTTGGATTCTCTGAAATCATTCGGGTAGTACTCACGAACACTCAATCGATTACCAACGGAGCGCTTGGTCTCAAAGGATTACCGCGGTTTTCTACGACCTATACTGTGTGGGCCTTGGCTTTTCTCACGGTTATCTTTATGGTTGCGCTTATGAATTCTGCTTTCGGCAGATCTTGTAAAGCTGTCCGCGACAACGAAATCGCTGCTCAAGCTATGGGAATCCATGTTGCAAAGATAAAAATACAATCATTCACTATTGCAAGTTTCTTAGCTGGGGTCGGCGGGGCTTTACTCGGACACCTTATGTCTACGATTGATCCCAAGATGTTTACCTTCAGTTTAACGTACAATATTTTACTCATTGTCGTACTCGGCGGTAACGGTTCAATCACCGGTTCTGTGTTTGCCGCTATTATCGTGACGATTGGTATGGAAGCACTGCGGTTTCTTGATGGGCCGCTTAATTTTATCTTTATCCGTACTCAAGGGTTGCCGGGATTAAGAATGGTTGTGTTTAGTATCTTACTACTCGTGGTAGTCATTTTCCGGCAGCAAGGTATTATGGGTACGAGAGAATTTTCGTGGGAATTGGTAGCGCGTCCCTTTACGAGAAAAAGACAAGAAAATAAGCTATTTTGAAAAGTTTAAAGAATTTGAAGAATTTGAAGAAAAGGAATACATACCTATGCTCAAGACCACTGCTGTGACGATGCAATTCGGCGGGTTGACTGCCGTTTCTGATTTTTCCATTGAAGTCCGCCCACATGAAATCGTGGGACTTATCGGACCAAACGGGGCGGGAAAAACAACGGTATTTAATATGATTACCGGTGTATATGTTCCCACGCACGGGACGATTTTTCTTGACGGAGTCAACATAACCGGGAAACAACCGCATGTCATTACTACTGCCGGTATTGCCCGAACCTTTCAAAATATCCGTCTGTTTCATACGATGACCGTGTTAGAAAATATTATGGTTGCGGGTACGTTAAGGGAAAATCCTCATTTTTTTGAATCAGTTCTGCACATTCCAACATACCGTGCAAAAGAGAAAAAAGCTTTAAAAGCTGCCATTTCATTACTGGAATCCGTCGGCTTAATGCAAAACGCCCATGATCGTGCAGTCTCATTACCGTACGGTAAACAACGGAGATTAGAAATCATTCGGGCTTTAGCTACGAATCCTTCGGTGCTGCTCCTTGACGAACCGGCTGCCGGTATGAACCCTCAAGAATCCTATGAGTTAATGGACTTCATTGTACATATCCGCGATCAATTTTCCATTTCCGTTCTGTTAATCGAACACCACATGCAAGTTGTTATGGGCATTTGCGACCGTTTATATGTGCTTGATTACGGTATCACTATTGCCGAAGGAACTCCGGCGGAGATTCAGCATAATCAAAAAGTCATTGATGCATACCTTGGAGTAGAATGATGTTACAGTTAGAAGGGATTTCGGTATTTTACGGCGGCATTCATGCCCTTCAAGGGATTGATTTAACGGTGGAAGACGGAAAAATTGTTACGCTTGTAGGAGCAAATGGGGCGGGAAAGAGTACGATGCTCAACAGCATTGTCGGTATGGTAAAGCCGTCAGCAGGGACTATTATCTGGAATGGAAACGCTATTACCGGACGCGATACAAAAGATATTGTCGGCGCCGGACTTGTGCTTATTCCCGAAGGGCGGCATATATTTCCGAATTTAACGGTCAATGAAAATTTACGGCTTGGCGCATACCTGCACGGAGATGCTGCTACTATCAACGAAAACAAAGAAAAATGCTTTAAATTATTTCCGCGGCTGAAGGAACGGATGAATCAGCATGGGGGAACCCTGTCCGGCGGAGAACAGCAGATGTTGGCCGTTGCCCGCGGGTTAATGGCGTCGCCAAAACTCCTCATGCTTGACGAGCCGTCTCTTGGTTTGGCACCGATCATTTCTAAAACAATTTTTGCTATTATCCGCGAAATTAATGCCTCCGGCACCACTATTTTACTGATCGAACAGAACGCACGCGCAGCGCTGGAGATTGCCGATTATGCGTACGTATTGGAAACCGGCGTCATTACGATACAGAATACCGGGAAGGCGCTTCTGAAGGACAGCCGGGTACGGAAAGCGTACTTGGGGGAAACGTAGCAGCGCCGTAGTGAATAGGTCTAGCTTTTTATTAAGGAAAGTTTATCTGGGGAAAGGGTAGCAGCGCCGGTAGTAAATACCGGCTGGCTTTGCTTTTTTTTTAAAGTTATGCGATTTTTATCACCGCTTTCACGATGGATGCCTTGTCATGAATACTTTTGTCCATAGCATTTTGAATATCATCGAAGGGAAAGATTTCCGTAACGATCCCCTTTAAATTAACCTTGCCGGAGGCAACCGCTTCAATCGCCATAGGATAGATATGACGGTAGCGGAAAATAGTTTTAAAGGTTAATTCTTTATCAAGGGCAAGACTTACCGGCAGTTTCATTTCACCGGACGGTGAATAACCGACGAGTACAATCGTTGCTCCTTTCCGTGCAAGTTCAATCGATTGACGGGTGGTGATCTCCGTGCCGGCAGTTTCAATAATCAAATCAAAGCCGCCGTTGGTAATTTCAGCGGTTTTTTTTACAATATCTTCATTTTTTACGTTGATAACGCCGGTTGCGCCCAGTTCCACTGCTTTATCTAACCGTTTCTGCATAATATCTGCAACGAATACTGTTGAAACTCCTTCAGCTTTCAGCGCCATCAAAGAGACAAGTCCAATACAACCAGAACCAAATACCAACGCTTTCTGTCCTGCGCGGGCTTCTCCTTGATTTGCTGCATGAAAGCCGACGGCAAGCGGTTCAATGAGCGCTCCTTCAAGGGTGCTTACGTTATCCGGCAGTTTAAAGCAGAGGTCTGCCGGGTGGGCGACATACTCACAGAATACGCCGTCAACCGGCGGTGTTGCAAAGAAAATGACATCGGGACAGAGGTTATAGCGCCCGGTTTTACAGAATTCGCAGTGTCCGCACGTTTTTCCCGGCTCAAGCGCAACCCGGTCGCCAACCTTCAACGCACTGACTCCGGCGCCGACCTTTGTTACCGTGCCGCCCGGTTCATGCCCCAGCACAAAGGGAGGCTTAACAATAAAATTACCGATCCGCCCCGTTTCATAGTAATGGAGATCGCTCCCGCAAATCCCTACATACTCCAGCTTGACTAAGACTTCTCCTGCCTTCGGTTCCGGAATCGGCCGCTCGGTAAACGCCATTTTCATACAGTCCGTCATAAGCGCAACTTTCATAGTTTCAGACATCGTCTGCTCCTTTCTTTTTCTTTTTAAGAGTGTCTTTAATCCTACTCTGCTGTGTAAAATCCTGCAAGCATGTTGAGGTCTGTCCCAAAGACTATCCCCACAAAAATCTTATATACACAACAAAATACTCTCGTATAGAATGTCTATAATGACTACTTTTGAAAACATACTCCAAAAATACCGAGATGGTGCCTCCTCTGAACATAAAAAAGGCATGCTTTTTGAACAGCTTATGAGGGATTATCTGTGTACCGACCCGCAATATGCTGATAAATTAGCAACAGTCTGGATGTGGAAAGACTTTCCCTATAAGAACAGTTTCGGTGGAACTGATACCGGTATAGACCTTGTTGCACAAACTAAAGACGGGGAGTATTGGGCTATTCAGTGCAAATTTTTTGCTGAAACTACCCGTATAGACAAACCGGCAGTCGATAGTTTTCTTTCAACGTCTAGCCGAACTTTTCTAAACGATCAGGGACAGACCACACCCTTTGCCCTTCGCGTATGGATTTCAACAACGAACAATTGGGGAGTGAATGCTGAAAAGGCTATACTCAATCAAGATCCGCCATTCACACGGATAAGTTTGTCTAATTTACAAAACGCTCCGGTAGATTGGGATAAAATCGCTTCCGGTACTTATGGCGAGTCTGCCCGCAACAGCAAGAAAACGCTCCGCCCGCATCAACAGGAAGCAATGAAAAACGCCAATGCCTATTATAAAAATGCCGACCGGGGCAAACTCATAATGGCCTGCGGCACAGGCAAAACATTTACATCCCTCCGCATAGCGGAAAACCTCACCGAAGGCAAAGGACTTATACTTTTTTTAGCGCCGTCTATCGCGCTTGTAGGGCAGACCCTGCGCGAATGGACAGCGGATGCCGAGGAACCTATAAACGCCATTTGTATTTGCTCTGACCCTAAAATTTCACAGCAGCAAAAAAAGGACTACGACTCAGGCGGTTTCAGCATAGTCGATTTGGCTTTGCCCGCTTCCACCCGGCCCGACCATATCGTTCATCAGTTCTACCGTTACCGCGACACCGAACATAAAGGAATGACGGTTGTTTTTTCTACCTATCAGTCCATTGGTGTAATTGCTGAAACCCAAAAAGATTTACTCGCCCACGATTTTCCCGAATTCGATATTATTATCTGTGATGAAGCCCACCGCACAACCGGTGTAACGTTATCCGATGCCGATGAAGCGGCTTTTGTCAAAGTCCATGACAACGAATTTATCCGCGCAAAAAAACGTCTCTATATGACGGCTACGCCGCGCCTTTACAGCCCTGACGCGAAAAGTAAGGCGGCGCACTACGAAGCAGAACTCTGTTCTATGGACGATGAAAAACTTTACGGCGAGGAAATCTACCGCATAGGCTTCGGCAAAGCAGTGGAACAGGATTTACTTTCCGATTACAAAGTTATCATTTTAACCCTAAGCGAACATAATATACCTCCCGCCTTACAAAATGCCTTGTCAGAGGAAAATAAAGAAATCTCCACCGATGATGCTTCAAAACTTATCGGCTGTATAAACGCCCTATCAAAACAAATTATAGGGGACGAAGGCAGCATTAAGGAAACCGACCCGGACATGATGAAACGGGCTGTCGCGTTTTGCCCGCGCATTACCGATTCAAAAAATACAAGCAGTGCTTTTAATACGTTCGGCATTGAATATATAAAATCCCTTGAATCCACTGAATCCGCACAAAGAGTAACTGTATCGTCAAAACATATAGACGGCACGATGAGCGCACCTGAGCGAGATGAGTATTTGTCATGGCTAAAAGGTACTCCTTCAGAAAAAGAATGCCGTGTTCTTACGAATGTCCGTTGTTTAAGCGAGGGCGTTGATGTTCCCAGCCTTGACGCGGTTCTTTTTCTTTCGCCCCGCAATTCCCAGATAGACGTGGTTCAATCAGTGGGCAGAGTCATGCGTAAAGCCCCCGGCAAAAAATACGGCTATATCATTATTCCGGTTGTAATTCCCTCAAATGTGAACGCCAATGAAGCACTCGACGATAACGAGCGTTTTAAGGTGGTATGGACAGTGCTAAACGCGCTCCGCGCCCATGACGACCGTTTTAACGCCACGGTAAACAAGCTAGAACTGAATAAAAAGAAACCCAAAAATATCATTGTCGGCAAAATACCGCCCCGAATGAATATCGGCAGCAGTGATGGCAAACCATCTTCCGACACAGAAACAACCAAAAATACCGCCAATCATTTAGCCAACCAGTTGAGTCTGCAATTTGAAGAATTACCGGATATTATTTTTGGGCGCATGGTAAAAAAAGTGGGCGACCGCCGCTACCTTGAACTATGGGCCAAGCAGGTTGCCAATATCGCGGAAAATCAAATCGCAAAGATTACCGATCTTGTGGAACAAAAAGGCGAACATAAAAAGGCTTTTGAAGAATTCCTTGCGGGGCTTAGAAAAAATATTAATCCCAGTATTAGCCCCACAGAAGCAATAGAAATGTTAAGCCAGCATATTATCACCGAGCCGATTTTTGAAGCTCTGTTTGAGGGTTATTCATTCGTAAAAAACAACGCCGTCTCAATGAGTATGCAAAATATGCTGGACTTGTTAAAAGAGCAAGGTCTGTGGAAAGATACGAAAGAATTACAAACGTTTTATGAGGATGTAAAACGTAATATCGGTCAGCTTGACAACGCCGCCGCCAAACAAACGGTAATGGTTCGGCTCTACGATAACTTTTTCAAAATCGCTTTTCCAAAAATGGTTGAAAAACTCGGCATAGTCTACACGCCGGTGGAAGTGGTTGATTTTATCATTCATTCCGTTGACGATGTGCTGAAAAAAGAATTCGGAAGGGGCATTACCGATGAAAACGTTAATATCCTTGACCCCTTCACCGGTACCGGCACTTTTATTACACGCCTTATCCAGAGCGGCCTTATCAAAAAAGACGACCTGCCCCGCAAGTATAAACACGAAATCTTTGCCAACGAGATTGTTCTGCTGGCATATTATATAGCGGCGGTGAATATCGAAAATGCCTACCACGACGCGGCAGGCGGCGATACGTACAGGAGTTTTGACGGCATCTGCCTTACCGATACCTTCCAGTTGAGTGAAAATGACAATACTATTGAAACGTCTGATAACAAAAAACTTTTTGAAGAAAATTCAGAAAGAATTGACCGACAGAAGAATGCGCCGATAACGGTGATTATGGGGAACCCGCCGTATTCTATCGGGCAAAAATCAGCGAATGACAATGCGCAGAATCAGGCGTATCCAAACTTGAACCGCCGTATTGAAGAGACCTACGTTAAACCTTCAGCCGCAAATCTGAACAAAGCCGCGTATGACAGTTATATCAAAGCGTTCCGCTGGGCTTCCGACCGCCTTGATAAAACGCATGGAGGTATAATTGGGTTTATCACCAATAGCGGCTGGTTGGACTCAAACGGTTTGGACGGTTTCCGTATATGCCTCGAAAAAGAATTTTCAACGATCTATGTGTTTGATTTGAAAGGTGCAATACGAGGAAAAAGGAGCGAAGCTGCCAAAAGGGAAGGACACAATATATTTGACATAATGACCGGTGTTGCAATAACTATTCTGGTAAAGAATCCTGCAATCAAAGCAGAAAAAGCAACTATTTATTACTGTGCTATTGGTGATTATTTAAAGCGAACGGAAAAATTATCTAAGCTAAAAGAACTTCGTTCTATAAAAAATCTCTTATGGGGACAGACCCCACATCATGGGGACAGACTCATACCAAACGAATACGGCGATTGGCTAAATCAGCGTAATGATGCGTTCAGCAGCTTTATTGCTCTTGGTCCGGAAAAGAAATTTGACGGTATGGCAGAGGCGTTTTTTACTACCTATTCTCTTGGTATTGCTACCAGTAAAGATGCATGGTTATATAATTTCTCATCAACAAATCTTTTTAATAATGTGACGAAGATGATTATGTTTTATAACGCCGAAAGAAAGAAATATCATCAACAGAGAAAAAATAACGAGCATTATGAGCTGCAGTATGATCCTACAAAAATTACGTGGACAGGTATATTTTTAAATGATTTAGAAAACAATATCGTATATACCATTAACAGTAGTAAATCGTGTGAATCTCTCTATAGACCCTTTATCAAACAGCAATTTTGTTATGAAAAACAATGGATACAAAGGACATATCAGCAAACAAAGATCTTTCCCACACCGGAGCATAAAAATCTGTTAATTGGTATTGAAGGGACTGGCAGTACGAAAGATTTTGGTTGTTTAATGACTGATAAGATACCTGATTGCAGTTACGCAGGGATTCATTCTCAATGTTTTCCTTTTTATTGGTATGAAAAGAGAACGTCAATCCAAGGCGAACTCATTGAACAAGCAACAGACGAATATATCCGTCACGACGGTGTGAGCGATTTTATTGTTGAACAAGCAAGGATTCGTTATAAAACGCAAGTAACAAAAAACGATCTTTTTTATTATGTATACGGTTTTCTCCATAGTACTGAATACCGTGAACGGTTTGCCAATGACCTTAAAAAAATGCTTCCCCGCTTGCCATTGGTCGAAAAGTCCGCTGACTTTTGGGCTTTCTCAAAAGCCGGGTACGCATTGGCAGAACTCCACCTCAACTATGAAGCTCAACCGCACCCGCCTGAAGTTACTGTCAAAGGCGAGGATAGTGCATATTTTACGGTAAAAAAAATGCGTTTTCCACAAAAAGGACAGAAAAATACGATTATCTACAATGATTATATTACCGTTTCAAACATTCCGATAAAAGCTTATGACTATATAGTCAACGGTAAATCAGCTATCGAATGGATTATGGAACGCTATGCAGTAACTATACACAAAGAAAGTAGCATACAGAATGACCCAAATGATTGGGCGACAGAACACGGTAACGCTCGTTACATATTGGATTTGCTTTTATCAATTATAACGGTGAGCATAAAGACGGTAGATATCGTGGCAGGTCTGCCGAGCTTTGGATAGCTACGTCTTGAGGTCTGTCCCCGTTTTTAAAACCCACGGTTTAAAGTTTAAAACCCACGGTTTAAAGTTTAAAACCCACGGCTAAAGATTTAAAACCCACGGTTTAAAGTTTAAAACTCGCGGCTAAAGATTTAAAACCCGCGGCCGGAAGTTTAAAACCCACGGTTTAAAGTTTAAAACCCGCGGTTTAAAGTTTAAAACCCACGGTTTAAAGTTTAAAACCCGCGGTTTAAAGTTTAAAACCCACGGTTTAAAACTTAAAACCCGCGGCCGGAAGTTTAAAACCCGCGGCTAAAGATTTAAAACCCGCGGTTTAAAACTTAAAACCCGCGGCCGGAAGTTTAAAACCCACGGCTAAAGATTTAAAACCCACGGTTTAAAACTTAAAACCCACGGTTTAAAACTTAAAACCCACGGCTAAACGTTTAAAACCCGCGGCTAAAGATTTAAAACCCACGGTTTAAAGTTTAAAACCCGCGGCTAAAGATTTAAAACCCGCGGCCGGAAGTTTAAAACCCACGGCCGGAAGTTTAAAACCCGCGGCTAAAGATTTAAAACCCGCGGTTTAAAACTTAAAACCCGCGGCCGGAAGTTTAAAACCCACGGCTAAAGATTTAAAACCCGCGGTTTAAAACTTAAAACCCGCGGCCGGAAGTTTAAAACCCACGGCCGGAAGTTTAAAACCCACGGCTAAAGATTTAAAACCCGCGGTTTAAAACTTAAAACCCACGGCCGGAAGTTTAAAACCCACGGCCGGAAGTTTAAAACCCACGGCCGGAAGTTTAAAACCCACGGCTAAAGATTTAAAACCCGCGGCTAGAAGCTTAAAACCCGCGGTTTAAAGTTTAAAACCCACGGCTAAA
>JAISSB010000088.1 GCA_031273325.1 Treponema sp.
CATTCTTAGTTAATTCTGAGTCATTCTTAGTTAATTCTGAGTCATTCTTAGTTAATTCTGAGTCATTCTTAGCTAATTCTGAGTCATTCTTAGCTGAGAATCATTTGAGGTCTGTCCCCGTTTGCCGGGAATCTGTCGTTCTGAATCAGAGGTCTGTCCCCTTATCAGAAATCTACCCCCGTTAGTCGGGGGTCTGTCCCATACGTTTTCTCCTATTCGGTGGTAAGAACAACTTTGACGACGTTTTCTGTTCCCTGTTCAATAATTTCCACCCCCTTAACAAAGTCTTCTAGGGGAAGTTGGTGAGAAATGAGGGTTGAAACGTTAATCTTTTTTGATTGGAGTAAGCGGATCGCTTGAAGTGAATTCCGGACAGACGTATAAGAAGAGAGCAGCCGGAGTCCCTTTTCAAAGATAGTAAAAGCTGGAAGAGAAACTTGTGCTTCACGGTGCGGCACGCCAAACCACAGTATCGTTCCTCCGAACCGTACGTAATCAAGCGTTTTCTCCATAAGAAACGGTACGCCGGTTGCATCAATAACAACGTCATACGCGTTGTGCACAAGCTGTTCAACCGTTGTTGCCGTCACGGCAGCGCCGTTTTGCCGTGCTTTTTCGAGCCGTGCTTCATTTTTGTCAATCTGCGTGACTTCTGACGCACCGTGAATCTGAACGGCTTGAGAGAGCAAAATGCCAATCGGTCCGGCACCGATAATTAATACCTTATCACCGACTGTTATCTGCGCACGCTGTACACCGTGAAGCACACAAGAAAGCGGCTCAACAAAAGCCCCTTCGCTAAAGGGGAGCGTCCCGATATTAAAGACCGCTTGTTCAGGAGCCGCCGTATATTCAGCAAAACCGCCCGGCACCGTTACCCCAAGAGCGCTCCAATGGTCGCAAAAGTTTTGGCGGTTATTAAAACAATGATCACAATTATTACACGCAATATTGGGTTCAACTGCCACATGATCTCCAACCTGAAACCGTGTGACATCTTTGCCAACCTGTTCAATAATGCCGGAAAATTCATGCCCCGGAATGACCGGATAGCTTCCTAAATATTCTCCTCGATAAATGTGTACGTCGGTTCCGCAAATACCGCACACTTTTATTTTTATCAAAACTTCGTTATCTTTGATTGAGGGAATATCAACAGTGCATACTTGTGCTTTTCCTGGTTTTTCAATTACAAGAGCTTTCATACCATACAGTATAAATAAGCATAACAGCGGTGTCCACTTAACTGTGAAGCGTTAATCCATTAATATAAAAATATGTTCAACAGTCTGCAGGGAATTATTAGTGAAAAACAAGGGGATACAGTCCGCCTTATTACCCATGGCATCGAGTGGGATATTGCAGTGCCGGTCATTGATGCCGAACTGTTAGCGCCTGTGGGGCAAGAAGCGCGTATTTTTGTATGGCTTTACCACAAAGAAGACATGCTGCGGTTATTCGGCTTTGCAGATGAAAGCCGGCGGGAAACATTTTTAGCCCTCCTTAAAGTTGAAGGAATAGGGCCGCGTGGGGCGCTAAAGATTATGGGCGGCATAAGCCAGAAAGAATTGGAACAAGCACTTGAACATGAAGATATATCTCGGCTTGAAGCTGTGCCGGGATTGGGGAAAAAAACTGCTCAGAAGATGATTTTAAGTCTTAAAGGGAAACTTGTAAGCGCTCAAAGCACCCATGTATTAAATCATCCCTATCCGGAACTTTTTGAAGCTTTAATAACTATGGGGTATGATAGAAAATCGGTTGAAGAAACGTTAAAAGCGGTAGCAAAACAACCAGATACCGAAGAAGCACTGTTTAAACGTGCCATTGTTGCATTGAGTACCCGACAGTGATTATATGGCTTGCTACTGCAAATGTTCATAAGCGGGACGAATTTGCACGGGCATTTCCCAACCATACGTTAATACTTCCTGCTGAAAAGCATATCGCCTTTGAGCCGATTGAATCGGGAACAAGCTTTGTAGAAAATGCACTGATAAAAGCAGAAACTTTATACCGCACAGTGAAGGCGCCCGTTATTGCAGATGATTCAGGACTTTGTGTTGAAGCTCTTAATGGAAGACCAGGTATTCATTCGTCGCGTTACGGTGCTGTGCATAATGGTACACTATTAACTGACACGGAACGGAATCATCTTTTATTGCATGAATTGACCGGTATACATAACCGTGCAGCCCATTTTGTCTGTACATTAGTTTTTTATACTGCAGAACATTGTTTTTTCACTGTCCAACAAAGGTGGAATGGATTAATACTCTCTCAAGAGCAGGGAAAAAATGGTTTTGGATATGATCCTATTTTTTTTGTTCCTGAATGTGCATGTAGTGTTGCAGAATTATCTGAAGCAGAAAAAAGCAGTATAAGTCACCGGGGGAAAGCTGCATATATACTCAATCATTGTCTGGATTTTTGGACTTTCTGAAAAAATTTTGTAATTCGTTTTCGCGCTAAAAATACATTTGAATCAACAGTTCCTTTAGGAATACCAAGTACTTCGGCAATCTGCCGATTCGAAGCTCTTTTACTCACTATGTTAAGCTTAGTGCGGCTGTTATTTAACCGTTTTCTCGCATTATCACGACGTTGTTTTGCTTCTTCATACTGTTCTGATTCTTTTGGAATCAGAGTCAACTTTTGTTCTGCCACTAAATACCGGTAGTAGTGACGTTTAACCGCTTCTTGAAGTCGATGTACCCTCTCCTCCCGCTGTATATTTTTTTCCCGTATAATACTGAGTAATGTTTGCACTTTTTCTTTTTCTACACCAAGATAAGGAATGATGCGGTCGATAAATTCCTCTGATACAAACCGGTACGATTTAAGGAGCATTATTAACATTTGGCGCTTATTTTTTACAAGGCGTTTATTTGTTACACATAGAGGAGGCAAGTTTTCATCATTGGCATACGAAGATCCTTCGTTTTGTACTAACCAACTTCCTTCGTTAGTCCAATAAACTTCTTCGCTAACCGTGCGTTTCCTTTCTAATAAGAAATATTCTTTTATAGCCCAATGTATCAGCGCGCCCATATAATCCTCAAAGGTTCTTCCCTTATCTTCATAACGGTCGATAGCACGATGTATCCGTGGATACAACCATGTAAGAAAATCAAGCCGTTCCTCTTTCTCAAATCTAAGATGAAATTGATGCGGCTGCTGATTGATATACCGAAAGATTTTTTCCTCTAACTCTTTCCGATCAATGTCTCCATCGCGATAGTGTTGGATCAAGTCGTTAATGTTAATGTTTTTTTGCATATAAACCTCCTTCATAATTAAGAATAACGACATAAAGAGACAGTTTAATTCACTTTCCGGAGAAAAATGATAACTGTCACGTGAACTACCCAAAGTATTGGGCTTTTTTATTTTTATAGATGAGAACAAGCTCTTACAGTTCCGAGTTTAGTCTCAATAATCAGCGTTACCATGCAAAAGTATCTGCCGAACAGATGCTTAGCTTTCAATTAATATACATTCACAGGTTAAATTTCGAACAAATAGGGAAAAATACTTTGCAATGGAGGTGGCGGGAGTCGAACCCGCGTCCTACTACGTGAACCGTAGATCTCTACAGATTTAGCCGTGTATTAAGATTGTCGAGCTAAACGTGGCTTCACGGCATGCGGTTTAACCCGTATTCTGAAATTTCTCAATCCATAGCGCTCAGACTCGCTATGTATCCAGCTTTGATTGCGACAGGAAATTCAGCACCTCAAAGCAGCGGTACTGGTTCCCGGCTTCACTGCTTAAGCAGCAGCGAGAGCATAATTGTCATTATAATTGGCAATTATAATTTTTGTCGAATCAGGAGATCGACACTCCATCTGCAACCTACAACCCAAACCGTAACAGTCGAAACCGGTACACCCCCTTATTTCTTTCTTATCATTACCCAAAGCTAACACAATGGACTTCTTCGCTGTTAGCACAGCAACAGCGGTTACCAAATTACCTTTTTCTTTATACTCAAGTCGGAAACAGCAAAAGTGATTGTACGCGCACTTGCTCTGCAACTGCTTCATAATTTTCCCGAATAGCAGCGAGAGTTTTTTGATATTCGTCAACAAATTCCGGGTCGCTGTCTGCCGGACGCTCATACCGCTCTCTTATCAGAGCTTCAGAATGTGCTACTTCTTCAAAATACTGTTCAACGATATTTATAAACTGTTGATACAATGTGGGGAATCGCTCATCTTTGATCAATAATTCGAGAACTTTTCCCACTACTTTAATTTGTTTCGAATCATCTTTAGAAACAGGAATATTAATATGTGCTGCTAAAGTGTCAACTATCTCTCGTTTTAACACCGGTAATTGCTCTTTTGATACATTTTTTAAGATTTCTTCCAGAATTTGTTCGGGCTGTTCGTTCTCTACATGCAAAAATCTATTGACAATTTGTTCAGCTTGATATCCTGCGCCGCATTGTTCTATGTCAGTCTTATTACTCCTCGTTGACTCTAGTTTTTCCATATTCTTGGGGTAAAATGGCTTATCTCTAGCCAGATCTCCTCTTAAAAGATTTATTATTCCTTACAAACTTCTCTTTTCTAGGGGAAAAGAACCCGATAGATCAATACTTATCCCTATGCTATAATACTGTTGATTTGAATTGTCAACTGTATCTACTATCTGGTATTAAAGTATTATAATAAAAGTCTAGCAAAAATTCAACTAATTTTTTAATCTAGCATTTAGTGGATAATGTGTGTATATTTTTCTTAATTAATTAAGTATTGTGAGGTGTTTATGTCTGATAACCAATTTTTGATAATGCTCGTTGATGATAACGTTGCAAGTTTAATGGATGCCCGGAGTATTTTAGCAAGTCACTATAATATATGTACTGCAACTTCAGCAGCTGATATGCTTGAAATGTTAAAAATTCAACATCCGAATTTAATTCTTATAGATACAGATATGCCAGGAATTAATGGTTTTGAAGCAGTTGAAATGCTCCAAAAAGATCCAAATGTTATGAATATTCCTATTCTTTTCCTTGTTGAAAACTACGATTTAGCTCAAAGCCAAGAACGGTTGAACAGCACAGCTATTGGATATATTTGCAAGCCATTTTTTGGACCCGTTTTAATTAAGCGTATTGAAACCCAACTGTTTCTCGCAGCACAGCAGGTAGCTATAGAATCTCAACAACGAGAATTTCAAAATTTTAGTTCTAATCTACAAAAAATGGTTAGAGACATGAGTGTACTCATTGAAGCAGAATCTCAAAGAGTATGGCAGCTTCAAACAGCAATTATCAGTGTTATGGCAGAAATGGTTGAATGTCGTGACGATGTTACCGGCGGGCATATTGAGCGGACACGGCGTGGTGTTGGTATTCTATTAAGGGATATTCAAGAAAAACATATTTATGTGGAACAAACCCTTGACTGGAACGTTGAAATGGTACTTCAAGCTTCACAACTGCACGATGTCGGTAAAATTTATATAAGCGACACCATCCTTCAAAAACCCGGTAAATTAACCGAAGAAGAATTCAACATTATGAAACAGCATACCGATTACGGTAATACGATCATCGACCGTATCGAGGCTTACACACATCCCAATGAATTAACCCGCCACGCAAAGATTTTTGCAGGATTTCACCATGAAAAATGGGACGGAAGCGGTTACCCTTTAGGGCTTAATGGTCAGGATATACCGCTCCAAGGGCGGCTTATGGCAATTGCTGATGTATATGACGCACTGATTTCGCCGCGTCCATACAAGGGAAGTCTTAGTCACGAAGAAACTGTTTCTATTATTAAAAAAGGAAAAACTACCCATTTTGATCCGGTACTTGTTGAAGTATTTCTTTCAGTTGCAGACGAATTCAAACAAACATACGAAACCGTTCGGGGAGAAAGCCTGAAATGGTTATATAATTAAGCTTCTATGCAAGAATCACTCAGTCAGTGTAAGTGCGTTTAAAGCAACCGCACTTCCATTGGAACGTTGCGTCAGAAGCTTTTCTCCTTGAAACAGTA
>JAISSB010000094.1 GCA_031273325.1 Treponema sp.
AGAATCCGTTGCTGAAGCTATTAAGCTGGACTAAACATTTCTCTCGGGTATATACTGGTCAAAACGGTTGACTCTATACTAAAAATTGGAGGAAGTATGAACGAATCACAACAACAATATCTTGTGACAAATAGTGCGCTTGTTCTTATAGAGGTAATATGCAGCATAGGAATATTATTTCTTTTTAAGACTTCTGCAATGACGAGCTGGGCGCTTTTGACACTCATCGGGGCATCTTTAGTGTATATTGGAATTTGCTCTTTTATATACTATCAATTTAGTTCTATATTTACGAAAGAATTCCGCTTTTCGCAAAAGATTGATCAAGACAATGCCGCGAACTTTGAAATCCTCGGCGCGCTTCCTGTGAAAGGAATCGGCATTATATCTCCGGTACTGTTAGTATACCTTGCAGGATTGTCGTTCATAATAACAGGAATGGGCATTACACCTCAGTACCGTGCCGGTGTTTTTTTATTCCAACTTGCATTCTGCCTTTGCATATCTATGATTGCGTATGTGGTATCTGAACGGCATGTGTACAATTTTTTGCAGTCTAAACAGATTACCCACTATCCGGTTGACCTCCGCAAATACCGCATCGTAACAAAAATAGGCTATATTCCCTTGGTAATGTGTATTGTTACCTTCCTGTTCGGGGTGAGTGTCGCCGTTCTTATCGTTGCTACCGTGACTGCTAACCCAGCTCGACTGTCACATACGTTAATGGTGGCCGGTATTGTGGGATTCATCTATCTTGTCGCCATAGTCACCGGGGCAGTACGGCTGGGAGGTACATCCCGAACGACATTCGATAATGTTATTGACCAGATGGATAAGCTGGTCTCCCAAGAAAAAGATCTGAGCCAGCGGGTTATCATTAGTTCTGTTGACGAAGTCAGCAGCATAGCAGAATTAGTTAATTTGTTCTCTTCGAGTTTATCCGGCAGCATCCGTACTATTAAAAGTATTCAAAAGGATTTTATGACTATCGGCGCAGAGCTTGATAAGGGTACCAAAAAAGTGGTAACCGCCGTTTCAAGAATTAATTCAAGTGTCGGCGATATACGGAACCGTGCGTCAAATCAAAGTCAGCATGTGTTAGAATCGGGGAGTGCTATCGATTCTATCACGAAAGTTATCAACGCAATGGATAAAATGATCGTGGAACAATCACAAAGCGTTAACAGTTCTTCGACTGCCATTGAAGAAATGGTCAGTAACGTTGCGTCAGTGTGTAATTCTATCAACGTTATGTCCGATCAATTCACGGAGCTTACGAAGCTTGCTGAACAGGGGAAGAATGCTCAGGGAGAATCAACACAAAAGATTGCGCTTATTGCTGAACGTTCTGCGGCACTGTTAGAAGCAAACAAGGTGATTGCAACTATAGCGAGTCAAACAAATCTTTTGGCTATGAACGCAGCTATTGAAGCGGCGCATGCGGGTTCTCTGGGGGCGGGATTTGCCGTCGTTGCCGACGAAATCCGGAAACTTGCCGAAACTTCTGCCGAACAATCAAAGAATATCCGCCAAGAAATTAATTTGGTCCAGCAAGCTATCAACGAAGTGGTCCGCACATCAAAGGATTCTGAGAACGCTTTTTCGCGGGTATCGGAACGAATAGGAGAAACGGACGCAATTGTGCAGGAAGTGCAGCAAGCAATGAATGAACAGAAAGTCGGCTCCTCGCAGATACTCAAGACCTTGCAGGTCGTAACGGGAGTAACGACAAAAGTATATAAAAGTTCTCAAGACATGAATGCAGAAAGCGCAACAGTAACGACAACTATGGAACATTTAAAGGAATCCTCTTATAACATACAGCAGCAAATAGATACTATCGTTAATGATTTTAGTGATATAGAACAAGCTACCCGAGATTTTAACCGCATTGCAGAAAAAATGATTAAGAATATTCACGACATGGAAGCTATCGTTGTTCATTTCAAGACGAAGGGTGAAGTACGTACTTAAACTATTGTTAATATTCTGGAGGAAGCTATGAAAAAGAGTACATTGTGTGCAATAGTACTTACCGTATTGTTTTCTGCTTGTGCGGGGCAGAAAGTTGTTAAGCAGGAACCGGTCCAAGAACCGGTTGGCGTTGCTGAAAGCGGCTACGCTCAGAGCTTTGAAACAGACAACGGGGGATTTTTTCCGCGCGGCGGTGAAGAACTGTTGACGCTTAGCACAGAATCTGCTCACAGCGGAAACTATTCCCTTAAAGTGGAAAACCGTTCAAAGGCGTGGCACGGACCGTCGGTACGTATTGAACAGTACCTTGAACAAGGAAAAGAGTATACACTTTCATTATGGGTAAAATTGATCAGCCCCAACGCTTCGCAACTGCAACTCTCGACCCAAGTCGGGGAAGGGAATGCTGCTTCTTATTCTAATATTGCACGAGCCGACATAAGCACTGCCAGCGGCTGGCTCCAGTTAGCCGGCACGTACCGCTATGATAATACTTCGAGCGGGTATATTACTGTATACGTTGAAAGCAGCACCGACGCACCTGCTTCATTTTATATAGATGACGTACAAGTAAGCGAATTAATTTCAGCACCGCTTGTGTTAGAAGATTTGCCTCCGCTTAAAGCACGGTATGAAGGCACATTTTTGATTGGGAATGTTATTGCTCCGACAGGAACTTCCGGACAGCGTTTTGAACTCCTTAAAAAACATTTTAATATTCTTACCGCAGAAAATGCTATGAAGCCTTCGTCTCTCCAGCACGATAAAGGAGTTTTTACCTTTGAGGATGTTGATAAGATGATCGATACTGTCCGTGCCGAAGGATTTAAAGTACATGGGCATACGCTCGCATGGCACCAACAATCTTCCGAGTGGATGAACTATGACGGTATTTCCCGTGACGAGGCTATTGATAATTTAGTTACACACGCAAAAACGGTTGCGGGACATTTTAGCGGGAAGGTGATTTCGTGGGATGTACTCAATGAGGCTATTGTTGATAATCCTCAACATCCAACCGATTGGAAAGCTTCATTAAGACAGAGTCCATGGTACAAAGCAATTGGACCCGACTATGTTGAAATAGTTTTTAAAGCGGCACGAGAGGCTGACCCAGAAGCAATGCTGTATTATAACGATTACAACTTAGACAACCAGAATAAGTCCTTGGCGGTATACAGTATGGTAAAAGACATTAATGAGCGGAATCCTCAAGTGAACGGCCGCCCGCTTATTGACGGTATTGGTATGCAGGGACATTACGTGACAAATACCAATCCAACTAATGTCCGCTTATCGATTGAACGGTTTATTTCATTGGGAGTTGAAGTGAGCATTACGGAACTTGATATACAAGCAGGTTCCAACAGTCAATTAACCGAGAAGCAAGCTTTGCAGCAGGGCATAGCGTATGCAAATCTCTTTAAAATATTTAAAGAGTATGCACAGCACATTGGGCGGGTAACTTTGTGGGGACTTGAAGACAGTAGCAGTTGGCGTGCGGCGACAAATCCCCTTCTTTTTGATAAGGATTTGCACGCGAAACCGGCGTTTTATGCTGCAAGTGATCCTGAACGGTTCATAGCACAGAACGAAGCCTTACTTCCCCAAGATGCAAAACGCGTTGATGCACGGTACGGTACTCCAACAATTGACGGGGCTGTCGAATCACTGTGGAACGGTGTTCCCTCCGTTAATGTGGATCAACAGTTAATGGCATGGCAAGGAGCAACAGGAACGGCACAGGCTCTCTGGGACGATTCGAATCTTTATGTACTTATTACGGTAACGGGGGCAGAACTGAATAAGGCAAATACGAATGCGTATGAACAAGATTCCGTTGAGATATTTGTGGATGAAAATAATCATAAAACTTCGTTCTACGAAGAAGATGACGGTCAATTCAGGGTTAACTTTGCTAACGAAGCTACCTTTAATCCGGCATCTGTTGCCGGAGGTTTTGTATCGGCGGCTACTGTTTCAGGCAAATCGTATACTGTTGAAATAAAAATTCCTTTTAAACATATTCAACCAGCTGACGGGACAGAAATTGGGTATGATATTCAAATCAATGGAGCCTCAGCAAGCGGTATTCGGCAAAGTGTTGCAATTTGGAATGATTTAACCGGTAACGGCTATCAGGACACTTCCGGATATGGTATTCTCACACTCACTGCTAAATAATTAACACAATCCTCTGCCTATAGGCAGAGGATTATGTCCCCTTAGCCGGTGAAGATCTGAGCGAGTAAGTCTGAGAACGGTGTCACAATATGCAGAATATTGTGAAGATAATGATATAATCCGCCGAATATCCATTCTTTCGCTTGTTCCACCAACCCAGCTTTCACCGGATTCTGGTTAATATACCGGAATACTCTGAGGAAATCTTCTCTACTTTCTATCATCCGTGCGTGAAATCTATCTCCCCACAAGTGTCCCTTCATTCCGTGCAGTTTATTCCACCGAATAGTGAAGACCATCTTTATCCATTTCATAATCAGAGAAAGACTACAGTCTTTTTCCGGTGTTATAAGGAAATGAATATGGTTATCCATGATACAGAAATTCCACAGTTTAAACGCATATTTTCGGTGTGCTTCAGCGATAACCTGTATAAAAAGAGTCTTAATATGGGGATTTTGCAATTCCATTACCCGTCGGTTTATTTCAGAAGTGACATGAGAGGTATCACCACGGGAGGTATCTCCTCTGTTCTTTTGTGCCATACAAAGTTAACGGGGTGTGTATAGCTAGCTTTATTCTGATTCAGGGGTCTGTCCCCTTCTTTAAGTTTTATCGTTGAAATATAAGCGGAGTATAATATCCTGATCATAGTTGCCGAATCCCTTACCAAAGATATTGATACCGCCGATATGATCGGCTGAACTCTTAACCCCAATACGGATTTTAATTGAATGATGATCGCGGAGACGGAGATCCTCAAGGCTGGTGGAGGAAACACGCACCCCGTTGATAAAAGTACCCTCGGAAGTTACCAACCACGAGGTAAAAATGCCGTATTGGGAGCCTTCAAGTTTCCAGAATGAAGGGGTAAATGTTCCCCGGCGGTCGCCGAAATCCCCCGGAGAGGTCCATGTGCCAATCTCCGCCTCGTTGATCCAGACCGAAATATCAGAAAGCCATTTTTTATCTGTCCCCGGAATTTCCGAAGATATTTCCATAGAGAGTTCAAGCTTTTCCAGTTCTTTTTCTTTGTCGGCGTACAGTGCGTTATTGGGAAATTTATATTCCACATAGCCCTTTTCAAACCAGACCAGGGAAGCCTTAATCCGGTCTGGGGAAAAGAAGGTACCCGGAACATCCAGATATCCGATAATGCCGTCCCGGCTGCAAAGTCCGCAGGGAGCGGACACTTTATAAGAGGTGTAGAGTCCCACGGGCATTTCTACTTCGATATTGTTGTTTTCCGGAACCACGGCGGGATTAAAGGTGATCAGTATCTCTTTGTACCGTGACGAACAAATCTTCTGCCCCCCTTTGACGCCGTTGGAGGTGCGGCTTTCGATAAGACCTGAATCCTCAAGCTGAAGAATACTGGTTGTAGCGGTAGATTGGGGGAGCGAAAGCCGCTTTGCGATTTCCGTTACATTCAGTTCTTGATTTTGGAGCAATTCAAGGATACGGACCCGGACATCGGAAGCAAGAGCTTTAAGGAGCTTGGCATCCCGTGAAGAATTGATGACCAGCGCCTGAGGGCCATTTTTTTGCATACTTGATATGTAACCATAAAAACGGAATGCTAACAAGATGTTCATATCCACTATGGAAAACAAATGTAATAACAAAAAATTTTTGGAATACTTTTATGGAAAAATGAGAACCCACTGCATAAAAGGTTTCATGATTTGGTTAGCACACTCGTATGGAAGCTGAAAAGACTCACGTACGAACTATCAAAATCAACCTTCCGCGGAGAACAGAAAACCTTTGTCCCGGAATCACATTAAATGCTAGTCTGGAATCAAATCAAACGCTAGTCTGGAATCACATTAAACAGCTAGTCTGGAATCACATTAAACGCTAGTCTGGAATCACATTGAATGCCGTCCCAGATTTGAACAGCAATTGAAGTACAAGCTGCACGCCATTAATGCAGTTAATGGAGACCCTCGATACACATCCCAAAAATATATATTATTTTTCTTGACAGATTAAAAGAATCCCTTGATACTATTTTCAATGGTTATACGACCATACAATTTTTTAGGAGGAATTATTATGAAAAAAATAATGATTGTAACCTTACTTTCCTGTGTTGCTGTTCTGGCTTTCGGCAGCGGGAATACCGATCAAGGGGCGGCTTCCGGCGATCCCAATTATCCGATTGAAATTTCGGTGTTTACTCAGGCTCAGCGCCAGCAGCCTCCTGCGAATAATAAGTTCTATAGATTATTGAAAGAAAAATTGAATGTCACCTTCAAATGGGATATTTTGGTAGGGGATCGGAATCAGAAAGTGGGCGTTATGATCGCTTCCGGCGATTATCCGGATGTAATCGAAATCAATGAAACCGCGTTCATTGACGCGGGCGCACTCATCCCTCTGGAAGACCTTATTGAGAAAGAAGCCCCGAATATTGCTCGGCATTACAAAGAGAGCGGTGTTTGGGAAAAGCTGAAATCCGCTGACGGTCATATTTACTATATGACTAATTACGGGGTCATTCACGGCTTGTATCACCAACCGGATTACAATGATTCGGCCCTTTGGGTTCAAAAAGAAGTTCTCAAAGACGCCGGTTACCCCAAGATCACCACCATGGATCAGTATTTTGATCTCCTCATAAATTATG
Source organism: Treponema sp. (assembly GCA_031273325.1). GTDB lineage: Bacteria > Spirochaetota > Spirochaetia > Treponematales > Breznakiellaceae > BOBG01. The sequence continues at coordinate 6,794 of JAISSB010000094.1, forward strand.
CGAAAAAATATCCCACGATAAATGGGGCAACTACGATTCCTTTTACGATCCTGACCCATGACTGGCATGCGTTCTGTCTTTGGAATCCTCCAAACTTCTTGGCGGGTTATCCCAATGAAGGAAACGGCACGGTGGACCCCAGGACCTACAAGTACGAAAACTTTTTTACTCAGGATATTTCCAAACGCTGGTTCAAGAAACTCAATGAACTGAACGCTCAGGGGTACATTGATAGATCGGCTTTTGTGGACAATTACGATCAGTATTTGGCAAAGCTCTCCTCCGGCCGGGTTCTTGGTATGCACGATCAGTACTGGCAGTTCAACCAAGCCGATTATGCTTTGCGGGACACCGGTTCGTATAACCGCACCTATGCAGGACTGCCTATCGTATTCGATGAGAACATTAAGCCCCGGTACCGGAATCTGCCGATCCCCAACTTGGGTCGCGGCTGCGGTATCAGCGTCAAAGCTAAGGACCCGGTTCGGATTATGCGCTTCCTTAACGCATACATGGAAGAAGAATTCCAGCGGATCGCTAGTTGGGGTATTGAAGGCGAGGATTGGCAGTATGACTCAAACCGCAAGCCTTACCGAACAGCGGCGCAGCGGACCAATTGGCAGAATGATTCCTGGCAGGTAGCTAACACTAATCTGCTGATGCGGGATGTGTTCCCCAAGTGGGAAGGATCGTTCAGCGACGGTTATCCGACGGATCTTACCTGGTATTATCCTGAGCGGGAGGCTATGCTACGACCTGAAGACAAGGAACTCTTTGCCGCTTACGGCGTAACCAATTCTAATGAATTGATGGACAAAAACCCGGCTCCGAATTCCCTCTGGTTCCCCACATGGAATATGCCTGATCCTCCCGCCGGATCAGCAGCCCAGTTGGCGTTGTCCAAGACCGAACAAACCAGACGGAAATATCTGCCGCAGCTTATTACCAGCCCGCCAGCTCAGTTTGAGAGCCTCTGGACGGAATATGTGAACCAGATGAAGGCAGACGGTATTGCTCAGTACGAAGCCTATATGCAAGAGCAGCTTAACCAGCGGATCAAAAGCTGGAGCGGCAAATAAAGGAGAATATTATGAAAGCAAAAGAGCGGGCCTTGGAACGGATAAGCGGGGAGAAAAGTTTTTTTCAAAAATTGATTTCCCAAAAGCATCTTGCTTTTATGTCCCTTCCCCTTATCCTTTACGTTCTGCTCTTTTCCTATGTGCCTCTTTGGGGCTGGACCATGTCGTTTCAGAATTTCAGGCCGGCCCGGACGTTCTTTAATCAGGAATGGGCCGGCTTCCGTTGGTTTGCGTATCTTTTTCAGGATCGGGTATTTTTAAGGGATATCCGTAACAGCATCTGTATGAGCCTTATCAATACCTCTCTAGGTTTTATTACGGCAATTTGCTTTGCCCTGCTGCTTAACGAATTAAAAAAGATTGCCTTTAAACGTTTTATCCAGACCGTCTCTTATCTGCCTCACTTCCTTTCATGGGTTATTGTAACCGGCCTCGTATCAAATATGCTTTCTGTGGATAACGGGGCTATCAACGATCTGCTCATGGCACTGGGGCTTATCAAAGAACCGGTACTCTGGTTGGGAATACCCAAGTATTTTTGGGGGATCGTCGGCGCTACCTATGTATGGAAAGAAGTCGGCTGGAATACCATTATATATCTGGCGGCTATAGTGGGTATTGATCCGACGCTGTACGAAGCCGCTGAAATTGACGGCTGTAACCGATACCATAAGATGTGGCATGTCACATTGCCGGGGATAAGGTCAACTATCGTCATTCTCTTAATTATGAGCATCGGCAGGATTCTGGACGCGGGCTTCGAGATGCAGTACCTCTTAAGAAACGGACTCATTCAAGATGTAGCAGATACGATTGATATTTTTGTACTCGAATTTGGTTTTCGTAATAATAATTTTTCCCTGGCGACCGCTGCGGGAATGTTTAAAAATGTGGTCAATGTAACCCTTATTTTTATCGCCAATTGGATTGCCCGGCGGGCCGGAGAGGAGCGTTTAGTATGACAAGAACCAACACATGGACGGCGTCTAAGATTGAAGAGACGGTTTTTAACTTCCTGCTTATTGTCATTATGACTTCAATCATTATATGTACCCTCTACCCCTTTTGGAATACTATCGCGGTTTCCTTTAATCAGGCTACCGACACGATCAGGGGAGGTATTACCTTCTGGCCCCGTATATTTTCTCTGCAAAATTACCGGATTGTTTTTGCCACCGGTACTATCTATAACGCTTTTTTTATTTCTGTATGCCGGACGGTAATAAATACCATTGTCAATGTATTTTTTACCTCGATGCTGGCCTTTGCTCTTTCCCGCAAGGAATATGTACTCCGCAAACCTCTTACGCTGATACTGATCCTGTCTATGTATGTAAACGCCGGCCTTATTCCTAATTATTTCCTTATGCGGAGCCTCCACCTTACCAACAGCTTTCTGGTATATATTGTGCCGGGTATTGTTAACGCCTTTAATTTTGTGGTCATCCGCACCTACATGCGTACCCTGCCGGACAGCATTATTGAATCCGCCCGTATAGACGGCTGCGGTGATTTCTGGATCTTTATCCGTATTATTCTCCCGCTTTGTCTTCCCGTATTAGCGACCATTGCCCTTTTTGTGGCGGTGGAATCATGGAACGCTTGGTTTGATACCCTTATTTATAACTCCGGTGAGGCGAGACTCCATTCTCTCCAGTACAAACTTATGGAATATATCCAGTCCAGTCAAAGTCAGGCAAAGAGCGCCAGCGATGTCGGCGCCATGTCCATGCAGAGTTCTGCCGGCATGGTAACCCCGGTAAGTATCCGGGCGGCAGTAACAGTGATAGCTGCCCTGCCTATCCTGGTGGTTTATCCTTTTATGCAGCGCTATTTTGTCGTAGGACTCAATGTAGGCAGTGTGAAAGAATAAGAAAAAACAGCCTCTGGACAAGCCAGAGAAAAGAATGTTAACCCACAGGTTTATCCTGTGGGTTTTTTTTTGAAGTCTGTCCCCTTGAATAAAAAAAGGCTTCCCGCAAAGGGAA
>JAISSB010000070.1 GCA_031273325.1 Treponema sp.
GAAGGACTTTCACACGATGCTGTGAAGGACTTTCACACGAGCCTGTGAAGAACTTTCACACGAGCCGGTGAAGGACTTTCACACGAGCCGGTGAAGGACTTTCACACGAGCCGGTGAAGGACTTTCACACGATGCTGTGAAGGACTTTCACACGATGCGGTGAAGGACTTTCACACGATGCTGTGAAGGACTTCACACGATGCTGTGAAGGACTTTCACACGAGCCTATGAAGGACTTTGAGACGATGCTGTGAAGGACTTTCACACGAGCCGGTGAAGGACTTTCACACGATGCGGTGAAGGACTTTCACACGATGCGGTGAAGGACTTTCACACGATGCGGTGAAGGACTTTCACACGATGCTGTGAAGGACTTTCACACGAGCCGGTGAAGGACTTTCACATGAGCCTGTGAAAGACTTTGAGACGAGCCTGTGAAGGACTTTGAGACGAGCCTGTGAAGGACTTTGAGACGAGCCTGTGAAGGACTTCCACACGAGCCGGTGAAGGACTTTCACACGATGCGGTGAAGGACTTCTACACGATGCGGTGAAGGACTTTCACACGAGCCGGTGAAGGACTTTCACACGAGCCTGTGAAAGACTTTGAGACGAGCCTGTGAAGGACTTTGAGACGAGCCTGTGAAGGACTTTGAGACGAGCCTGTGAAGGACTTTCACACGAGCCGGTGAAGGACTTTCACACGAGCCGGTGAAGGACTTTGATACGATGCTATCAAGGAGTTTGATACGAGCGATCACAGGAGTTTGATACCGACCGATCGAGGAGCTTGATACGAGCCTATCAAAATGTAATAGGTGTGGAACTTTTGACAAAAGCTCCCGTAATAAGTCTCGGTATATCTGTGTACATTGCGGACACAGCAGATGTGAATGCTGCAAAGAATATCCGAGACACGTATGCCGGTCATTGCAATCGGACAGGCTTGCCCGTCGATTGGAGAATCGATAAGCATCGTTCAGCCGTGTAGCTAGCTATGTACAAGCCACTGGGCTTGTCCCAGGGGTAGTTGAAATTCGGATATGGTCTTATGTCTACAGAAAACAGCAGCGGCACTTGTGTGCGTTCCTGCGGAGGAGCTTTTCACAGTTTTGAAATTGTTTCAAAGGTTGATAAAAATAATCTTGGTAAAACAGAATTATCATAGTATAGTACTTTATAGATGGATGGCAACAAGTTATCTATTTTTTATGTGTCTTTTAAAGAGGACCGTAGCCAGAGGCATCTAGCAAATAACACTGACTACGGTGAAAATGTACACGCAGTACGGTGATAAACATAGTATAAAAAATATCCTATGGTCAACGCACTGCGTGTTCTCCTCTTTACATAGAATCCAACACTTTGCGTGTTGGGTAATATTTTATAAGGAGGACTCTTATGAACAAGAAGAGTCTTTATTTTGGATTGGTCATCCTTGTTGTGGCCATGAGTGTAATGTTTACCGCGTGCAAAGATGACAAAGCACCGGTTTTGAGCGGCGTATCAGCTAAAGTTTCGAGTTCAGTTGCAACAACTGTAACGGTGAAGTTTAAGTCTAATGAAAAAGGCACTTATTACTGTGCGTTAAGTAAAACTGCACTAGATAAAGCAGCAATTAAAGCAGCAACTACCCTCAAAAGCACAGGAGAAGTGGAAAAAGATAAAGAAAAATCTTTTGATATCACTAATGTGACGGAACCAACGACTTACAAAGCTTATCTTATTGTTGAAGATGAAGAAGGAAACGTCTCAGATATTGCCACCGCTAATGTTGCTGCTGCTGGAGCATAATAAAACAGTGTTATAAGCCTTGCATTAAGCAGGAAAAGGCGGGCATACAGCCCGCCTTTTTTATTTGAGGACAGACCCTCTGAACCGCGAGTTGCGGAGCAGTATCCGCAATGTTGAAAGCCGGGGACAGACCTCAATATACTGACCGCAACGAAAAAGTCTCATATTGCACGAGATGCGGGAGAGCAGACCTTATAACGGTGAATATTGTCACGATCAAAGGGTTCCGCTGGGACAAGCTCAGAAAATGGTACCTAGCTGCACGGCTGTAATGGTGCTTTTTGCTGCTACATCTTGCACAGAATAAAATCAACGTTGAAATTATCTCTCATACTTTCTGCAGAACAAAATCAACGTTGAAATTATCTCCCAAATTTCAGAGCCTCACAGCCCTCAAGGGGGACAGACCTTGCAGCTTTCTCTTGAATAAGTTTCTGTGCCTATGCTATGATAATATATCCTATTTTTGAGGAGGAGTGTTGGATTCATAAATCCAACATCATAGCTATGGGTCATTTAATGATTGATGGGAATACGGCAGCTGGGCAGGTCGCTCATGCACTGAGTGAGGTAATTGCAATTTACCCCATTACACCGTCGAGTCCCATGGGGGAAGTTGCTGACGAACTGTCGGCACAAAACAAAAAGAATCTCTGGGGAACTGTTCCCCAAGTGGTTGAAATGCAATCGGAAGCAGGGGCTGCAGGTGCAGTGCATGGCGCACTGACAACAGGAGCGCTTTCCTCTACGTTTACTGCATCACAGGGATTGCTTTTGATGATCCCCAACATGTATAAAATTGCCGGCGAGTTAACTGCAACGGTGTTTCATATTGCAGCACGCGCGCTTGCAACGAGTTCACTTTCTATCTTCGGCGACCACCAAGATGTCATGGCGTGCCGTCAGACCGGGTGGGCATTGCTTTCTTCGAACAGCGTACAGGAAGTTATGGATTTAGCGGTGATTGCTCATGCATCGACGCTGAAATCACGTATTCCGTTTCTCCATTTCTTTGACGGTTTCCGGACTTCACACGAATTGCAAAAGATTGAAGAAGTAGATTTTGAGGTAATGCGGAAACTGATTCCGGACGATTTAGTACAAGCGCACCGTGCGCGGGGATTAAACCCAGAAAAACCCGCTATCCGCGGTACCGCACAGAATCCGGATACCTATTTCCAGAGCCGCGAAGGCGTCAACAAGTACTATGATGCAGTGCCGGCTATCGTACAGCAAACAATGGACGAATTTGCCGCATTGACCGGACGAAAATATACTTTATATCAGTACTTCGGCGCTCCGGACGCAGAAAAAGTTATTGTTATTATGGGTTCAGGAGCTGAAACATGTGAGGAAACGGTTGAATACCTGCACAAACAAGGGGAAAAAGTCGGCGTTTTGAAAGTGCGGTTATACCGTCCATTCAGTGCAGCATTATTTGTTAAAGCACTTCCCGCCACCGTACAAGCTATTGCTGTTCTTGACCGGACAAAAGAACCCGGTTCGTTAGGAGAACCGTTGTATGAAGATGTAGTTTCCTCGCTCGGTGTCATTGCTCAATCCGGAGAAGCCCCGTGGACACAGTCTCCTGTGGTACTCGGCGGCCGCTACGGTCTTGGTTCTAAAGAATTTACTCCAGCAATGGTTAAGGCAGTCTTTGAAAACTTAAGTACGAAAAAACTATCAAACTTTATCGTTGGGATCAACGATGATGTTCTCGGAAAGAGTTTAGCGTATGACGAGTCTTTTGTGCTGGACGAAGAAGGAACCAGTGAAGCGGTATTCTATGGACTTGGCTCTGACGGTACCGTCGGCGCAAACAAAAACTCCATCAAAATTATCGGAGACGCAAAGCCGGAACTGTCGGCACAAGCTTATTTTTCTTACGATTCAAAGAAATCGGGCGGCTTTACCGTGTCTCACCTGCGATTTGGTAAAAAAGCAATCCGCCGTCCCTATTTAATTACTCAAGCTGATTTCCTCGCATGTCACAAGTTTTCTTATATGGAAACCTACGATATGCTTGCGAATGTAAAAAAGGGGGGGACGTTCCTTTTAAACAGTCCTTTTGGTGCCGGTGATATTTGGAAAGAAATTCCGGTTGAAGTTCAAAAGCGTATTATTGATAAACAGCTTCGGTTTTATGTTATCGACGCAGCAGAAATTGCACGGCAGACAGGTATGGGAAACCGTATCAATACGGTTATGCAGGCAGCTTATTTCAAAATTTCTGGTGTTTTACCGGAAGACGAAGCTGTCGTATACATGAAGAAATTCATTGAAAAGTCATACGGTAAAAAAGGTGCCGACATCGTACAGAAGAACTATGCAACTGTTGATAAAGCGCTTGAAGCAGTGCAAAAAGTGCAGTACCCCGCGACAATTGAAGGTGACATGCACATGAAAAAGCCTTTTGTAACGGCGCAAGATCCGTGGATCCGTGAAGTGCTTGGTACGATGTCAATTCAGGAAGGAGACAAGTTAGCGGTTTCTAAATTACCTGAGGACGGAACGTTCCCAACTGCTACGACTCAGTATGAAAAACGTGCCGTTGCAGAGCGTGTTCCTCTGTGGGATCCGGCTGTTTGTATTCAGTGCGGGTTATGCTCGTTTGTTTGTTCACATGCCTGTATTCGCATGAAGAATGTGACCGATACAGAAGCGGCTGTAGCACCGGTAGGGTTTAAAGTTGCTGAAATCAAACCCAAAGCAGTAGCAGGGAAGAAAGCTACCCTTGCAATCTCAGCAGAAGATTGTATGGAATGCGGTGTTTGTATTAGTGCATGCCCGGTTTCTAAAGATCAATCAAAACCGTGTGCATTGAAGTGGAAATCGTATTCTGACGATACTGCATTCCATGCGGAGCAAGTTGAAGCGTGGAATTATTTTCAAAAATTGCCGGAAACGCCGACTGCGGAATTGAATCTTGGAACACAAAAAGGTCTTGCATTCAAACAACCGCTGTTCGAGTTTTCTGGAGCTTGCGGTGGGTGCGGAGAAACTCCGTACGTTAAACTCCTTTCACAGTTGTTTGGCGACCGCGCAATCATTGCAAATGCAACCGGTTGTTCGTCCATTTACGGAGGAAATTTACCAACAACTCCCTACGCAAAAACAGCTGAAGGGCGCGGACCGGTGTGGTCAAACAGCCTCTTTGAAGATGCGGCAGAGTTTGGCTTTGGTATGCGTTTGACGAGTGACAAACTGAGTGAATATGCGCGTGAAGTAGCTCGCCGAGTACAAGCCGAAGGAATCGAAGCAGCCCTCCTCGATCAAATCCTTAACAATACTCAAAAAGACGATGCAGAAATTGAAATTCAACGGAAGCATGTTAATGCGCTGAAAACGGCGCTTGCACAACAATCCGGGACAGCAGCGAAAAATTTACTCTCACTCGCTGATTATTTTATCAAACGGTCGGTATGGGTTCTTGGCGGCGACGGTTGGGCGTACGATATTGGGTATGGAGGTTTGGATCACGTCATTGCAGCAAACCGAAACGTGAATCTGCTCGTTTTGGATACAGAAGTGTATTCGAATACCGGCGGACAGATGTCTAAAGCAACGCCGGTTGGAGCAATTGCTAAATTTGCAGCAGCAGGAAAAGAGATCGTAAAAAAAGACCTGGGAGCAATGGCAATGAGTTACGGGTATGTGTACGTTGCACGAGTTGCAATGGGTTCTAACGTTGCTCAAACAATCAAAGCCTTCCGCGAAGCTGAAGCTTATGACGGTCCTGCAATTATTATTGCCTATTCGCACTGTATCAATCACGGTATTGATATGTCACGGGGACTTGATCAACAGAAAGCAGCAGTAAGCAGTGGCTTATGGCCGCTCTATCGCTACAATCCTCAGTTGAAAGATCAGGGTAAAAATCCTTTCCAGCTCGACTCGAAGGAACCGACAACGTCCATTGAAGATTTTATGTATAAAGAAGTGCGCTTTAAGAGTCTTAAAGCTGCGGATCCTGCACGGGCTGCTGCACTGTTGTCAAAAGCACAAGTACAAGCTGCACGAGTGCTTAAGGAATACCAATACTTAGCGGCACGTCCTTTCTAAACAATGCGACCCGGCGTTGCCGGGTTAGCTATTTATTTTTTTGATATGGAACGCCCACCGTATTGTCTTGACTGTATATTTTTTAAAGTAACCGGAGAACCAAAATTTCCGCGATCATGTATAAAATTTGGAATAAAATGTCAGAATCTTCCCTCAATAGAAGTAGTGAAGGAAACAGGTATACAGTGTCCGGTGTTCAAATCCCGATTTAAGGAGTGACAGTGACACAGTCCCTTGAAGATTATTTAGAGATGGTTAGTTTTTTATCTGACGACCATGAAACAGTTCGCGTCACAGATATTGCGGTACGCTTGAGTGTTTCTAAACCTTCAGTTTTTACCGCCCTTAAAACGTTGGAAGATCAAGGATTACTCACCCACGAAAGGTATGGAACGGTAAACTTAACCCAAAAAGGAAAAGAAAAAGCATTTGAAATACGCGACCGGCACAGTTTTCTTACTGATTTTTTGCATGCTATTATTGGAGTTTCACCGGAAATTGCAGAAAAAGATGCATGTAAAATGGAACATCTTTTATCTGAAGAAACAATGAGCAAAATGAAAGAGTATTATTATCAATGTTCTGCCGGAAATTGCAAAAAACGGTGCATGTAATACACTTATTTAAGAGACATCTATCGCAGGAGATCTTTATGAAAACCTATATATCATTGATTATTGTCAGTATGACGGTGTCGGCGTGCAGCTCTGATTATGTTGAAGTTACTGCGAGCGATCTCAATCAAGTTGTTATTGGATGGTCAACAGTCAACACGGTCACATTAGTTGAAGATGCCGTTATTAGCGGGAGTTCTTTTGATATTCCTTCTGGGAAAACGCTCATTATCGCTCCCGGCAAAAAGATACAAACTGAAAGTAATACAATATTTGAAGCCGGCACGTATAAAGGGGGAGTATCTCCAACAAAAGCAGTAGAACTAACAAAAGAAGGCAATATTGCAGTGCATGGAGACTCTACCTTTGATGCTACCCTTCGCATTGGGAACGGAAATACTATCACGGTTGCAGACGGCAAGACCTTAACGATAACTAAAGCTAACAACCAAAAGTATGGTGCCGGGATATGGACTGCCTCCGGTGATGTAACAATCAGCGACAGTATAACCGGCGGAACACTAGAAAAAAATTAAATGTGATTCATGTTTTTTATGTTTTTTATGAAAGCTTTTTAAGGTATAATTTTCCTGTGGTACATATACTCTGTTATATTAGGTATCGTTCTCAGCTTCGGAAAATACGCCCGGAATTAATGGATAAGTTGGAACGTTCACTTATTGAGATGATCAAGGAAGCAAGAGCGACTGTAGAACAACGGCGGAAAATGCTTTTTATAACGTTTAATACGGACACTGTCGGTGTGTGGATTCGGGTGAGTACGCTGCTGGAGTCTTTTGCCGCGCTCCTCAACGAGAATATACGGGAATTATATACGTACTCAGTGGTAGTAGTATCGGATATTCCTGAACAACAGTATGAACGGCTCTGTTATAAAACGTGCAATCAGCAAGAGGAAATGCATGTATGGTGCGATGTGCACAGTTATGACGCATTAAAAGCATATTGTACCTTTCATAAAACGTGGAACATATCTCAAGATTTAAATGTGTATGCGCTCGCTTTTTCACAGGTCCTTCCTGCCGTAGACTGCAGCTTACCGTTCAATGAAAATATTCGTACTACGTTCAATGCGAAAGCGGGAGACCGAGTGTTAATACACAGTTCTGCAATGGACGAACAGGTGATGCTGCTGCACCGCCTGTATACAAAAGAACCAATCATTACGTTGAATTTAGAACATGGTTTATATGCGTTTGCCGATATATATGATAACTATATATCGACAGTTTTTAAAAATAATCCGCTCAAAGAAAAGCTGGAATCGCTGAAAGCAGCAGTATTAAGTGAATGGTTGCGGCATGAATATTCTCCTTCAATACGCGATTACAGTGATCAATGTTTCAGGATAATTCTTGAACAAACAGCTTCGTATATACAGCCGGTACTTATTTTAACCAATATTCATAAAACTGATTCTCAAACAAAGGATATGCTCCTGTCACTGTTTTCAACCCTTACGGTTAAGAATTTATTTCGAATATATGGAACGGTTCCGGACAATTTTTCTGATCCTGTATGGGATAGTTTTTTTTCTACCCATGTTAATGCTCAATCGTCTCGCCCGCTTCTCTCTGAGTACACAAAAATTCCCCAAGAGTTAGTCGAGATAGCTTATCTTATAGCTTTGTTATTCCAGTATTTTCCCGCTTCAATGGTTCCGGAATTGATAGCAACGGAAGGAATGAGTGAATCGGTATTAAACCGTAGTGCGGTACTTTTAACCGTATGGGGATTGTATTACAGCCCAGAACACATGGTAGTTCGTTCAGCAGATTTTTTTCATAGTATTGAATCGTTGATCGGAGAACGAACCCATATTATTGAAGGTATAGTTCAAAAAAAGCTTCTGCACTGTCTGTCGCACAAGATTATCCGCCCCTGTTATGAACTGGTACAAACGTTATACGCATTGAGCGGAAGCTGTCCACATTCCGTTATAGTAAGCGCACTGTATTGGGATATTCAGGACGGAACGTACACGGCAATACAACAAGCGCTTACAGACGGCAGCTTTGAATGTATTGTCGGCGTTGAACATAAAGATATTCTTAACTATGTGTTTTATACGCTGCACTCGTTAACCTACAGTGACGAAGCCGCTATTAAAGAGATATTTAATAGCGATTTTCCTAAAGACATTGAATATACCGATTATGCGGTTATTGCATTAGAAAATTATACGGCGTTTTATGTGGGTATGCGCGAATATGAAGAAGCGCTCCGCATTGCAAAAGAGCTTATTATCTATAAACATGCACGCTCATATAGACTGTTTGCCTTAGCATATATGGGAAAGTTTCGGTTGTCAGATGTCCTTGATTATGCAAGTTTTGCTGTTGAAGAAGCACTGAATGAACAAAGCGCTGAGCGTGTTTTTACGCTCTACTATGCAGCGATACTTTTTATGCTTCAGGGTACGTTGGATCGGGCGGAACAGTGCATTATTCAAGCAGAAACGAATGCGTTAACAGAACGGTTATTCAATTGGGTTGAACGTATCCGTTTTATGCATGGGCGGCTGTATTTTGAGTTGGGACGGTACCGCGAGGCCTTGGATCGCTATACTACCCTGAAAGCAGACCACAGTGCGCTCCGTTGTGCAGAGCGTGACGCGGTTATACAAGCTTGGATAGAGCGTACGAAAATGTATATGGGAACTTTGCACCATATAATAAAGCAGCCAGGCGAGGACGGTATCCTCTTTAAACTTGAAAGCGCTTATTTCCAAGGTGAATATAGTCAAGCGGTTGCACTTGCCGAAGAGCTTCTTGCCCGTCCTCAAAAAAATTCTTTTCTGTATACTGAGCGTCCGGATTGGAGTTCCGGCTTTAGTCAGTATGAAGAGTTAACGGTTCCCCATTCCATGCTCCAACGAAGGTATGCGTCCGTATATAAAGCGCTTGCCCTGTGCCGATTGAGTACGGTTACTGCCCGTGATCAAGCTGTTGCCGTTATCCGCTCGTTCATTGAGGAAGAATCATTTTCAGACTTTGATCCCCATAAACATTTTTATTTTTATGCGTACTACCGCGTACTCCGCGAAAGCCACCGTGCAACGGAATCTGATAGCATTCGAGTCCTTAGTCAGGCCTTTAAATATCTCCAGCAACGGGCTTCAAGTATTAACGACCTGACATTACAAAAAAATTTTTTGAATTATCCCTATTGGAATAACGCACTCTATAGAGCCGCGAAAGAACAACGATTAGTATAACACCGCGGGGACAGACCCCGACCAATAGATTCCTGACAAGGGGGACAGACCTCTGAACAACAGATTCCTGACAAGGAGACAGACCTCCGAACAGATAGGTTTCCGACAAGGGGGACAGACCTCTGAACAACAGATTCCTGACAAGGGGGACAGACCTCTGAACAACAGATTCCTGACAAGGGGGACAGACCTCCGAACAGATAGGTTTCTGACAAGGGGGACAGACCTCTGAACAACAGATTTCTGACAAGGGGCAGACCTCCGAACAGATAGATTTCTGACAACGGGGATAGACCTCTGAATAATAGGTTTCCGACAAGGGGGACAGACCTCTGAATAATAGGTTTCTGAACAAGGGGGACAGACCTCTGAACAACAGATTTCTGACAAGGGGACAGACCTCTGAACAACAGATTCCGATAACGGGCAGACCTCTGAACTACAGATTTCTGACAAGGGGCAGACCTCTAAACTAGATTTCTGACAAGGGGACAGACCTCTGAACAGATAGATTCCTGACAAGGGCAGACCTCCGAATAATAGATTTCTGACAAGGGGGACAGACCTCTAAACTAGATTTCTGACAAGGGACAGACGATTAAGGGGTCTGTCCCCTTAATCGTTTCTAGCAACAAGGCTCTTGTCTCTAGCAACAAGACTCTTGTCTTTAGCAACGAGACTCTTGTCTCTAGCAACGAGACCCTTGTCTCTCACACAATTCAGCTTAGAAGAATAGCAATCTAGTCCAGAAGAATAGCAATCCAAGCAATAAAAAGAGCTTTTTTAAATGGTTCAGATTTTCACCGCAGACTTCTAGTTAAGGGACAGACCTTCTCTTTTAAATGCGGACGGTTGGGGCAACCTTAACGATAGTATAGAGGTATTTATCCATCAGTATTGATTCTAATGCATTGCCGCTTGAGCGGATGAGTACGTCATATTCAGCGGTGTATGCAAGGCAGTAGTCTACAGCTTCGCACGAATAGTACCGGCGTGCCGCTGCATAATCGGTGCGGGCTTTGGGAGACAGCAAACCAATGGAACGCAATTCAGAATCGGTCGGCTCATGTGTTTCGCACAGCAGCAGATAATCACGGAGTTTCCGGAAACACCATGCAAGCCCCGCCATAATCGCCTGCGGAGATTCTTTAGACTCCAGGAGCGTGCGGACTGTTTCAATGCTTTTCGAAAAATCGTTACACGCAATGCGCGAAAAGAGTGTAAACGCGGACTCGGAGCGGGTATGTGCAAACAACTGCTCGACCTGCTCGTGGTCAATCGACTGGTCTTCACTAAAAAAGAGTAACAGACGCGAACATTCTTGATTTAATGCCGCCGTATTGTTTTCTACTAATTCAAGAATCGTTTCAACCGCTTCGTGCGTAATGCTTCGTTTGTTTCGGCGGAAAAATGATTCAATCCATGCTTCTTTTTTCTGCTCAAGAAGCTCATAAAATACTTTTTTATTCGCCGGCGGAATAGCCCGCTCAATTACTTTTGAGATAGTGATCTCTTCACTGATAACTATCACAGTCGTATTATCTTGAGGCGCTTGCAGATAAGCAGCAAGAGCTTCGGTCTCGTCTCTCTTTTTAATAAGATCGGCGTCCCGAATACAAAAGAGTCTCGCTTCTGCAAATAATGCTCCATTTTGCATAACGGCAAGTAGAGCATACACAGAATCTTCTCCGGCATAAAAGACCGTTTCTTCAGCATTCTTTAATTGTTTCCGAATACCGGCTATTTTTTCTTGTTTTTCCCCGATTTCCGGTCCGAGAAAAAGATAATGCGCCATACTTTAAATCCTTAAAAAAGCGACGGTAAAAATGTGGAAAACCACGGTATGTAGGTGATCAGCAGCACGACTATCAATTGAATCAGCAAAAACGGAAAGACATAACGGCACACGGTGACAAAGGGCTTGTGAAAGCGGTAGGATGCAAGAAAGAGATTCATACCAACAGGCGGCGTAAGAAAGCCGACTTCAAGATTTGTAATAAATATGATGCTCAAATGCACTGGATCAATACCGTAAGCAACACCGAGCGGAACGATGAGGGGGAGCACGATCAGAATTGCCGAGAAGATGTCCATCAAGCAGCCGACACAGAGGAGTGCAAGATTGAGTAACAGTAAAAAAAGGTATTTTGATTCAATAGCTGTTCTTAACCAGAGGGCAAGGCGTTCCGGCGCTTGAGTGTCTACAATGTAGTATGCTAAGGCTTGAGACAAGGCGATGATAGAGAGTACGCCGCCGATAATGGGAACAGCTTTTGCAAAGACCTGCGGCACAGTGCGGAGCGGAATGTCCCGATGAATAACCACTTCAACGATGAACAGGTACAGTGCGGCAACAGCGCTCGTTTCAGTTAAGGAAAGGGTGCCGGAAAAGTAGCCGGCAATGAGGAGGAACGGCAACAGTATTTCAAAAAAAGAATTTTTAAATGCCCGTGCCGCGCTCCGTATATGGAACGGTTGAACCGGTATTTTTGTCTTAATTGAAGCACTGATACCGAATATGATGATTGCCCCTATGAGCAAAAAGCCGGGAAAAATGCCGCCGAGAAATACGTGGAAAATATTGGTTTGAGTCGTCGTTCCAACGAGAATCATCGGTAAACTGGGTGGGAACAGGAGCCCAATACTCCCCACCGACGTTAACAACCCAACGGTAAACGCGTCTGAGTATTTAACGTTCTTTAATATCGTGTATAAAATACCGCCGAGTGCAAGGATAGTGATGCCGGAAGCTCCGGTAAACGAGGTAAAAAAGGCGCATATAATAACGGTAGCAATGATAATACCGCCCGGCAGCCAACTAAATAAGCTTTGGAATAACGTGACGAGCCGTTGTCCCGCCTTACTTTCTGATAAAAAAAAGCCCGTCAACGTAAACAGCGGGATAGGAATAAACGTTTCATTTGTCAGCGTTGTGTACACTTGATTTGCAACAACATCTAATTCTCCGCCTGCACCGTGTATTAAGAGCAAGGCAAGTCCGCCAAGCACGACAAAAAGCGGAGTTCCCACTAGTGCCGCAGCGATAAGCACTATCACCGCAGGTATCTGGATCACCGTACTGACGGTAATCAATGCCTGATTGAGGGCAAAAATACTATCCGGCGTGTCGAAGCCCCACAAGAGTTTTGTGACGGCGGGAAAGGCAGCAACCGTTCCGCAGAGAAGCGGGAGTATCCACAGCAGAGTTGTTTTATTGGTATTGTTTTTTTTAAGAGCTGTGCGGGCAAAGCGGAGCGCCATAACAAAATACCCGATAGGAATAACGAGGGCAAACAGTTGGTCGGGAATGAAGCCGATGATACGGGGCGGGGACAGGGAAATGTTAATAAATGCAACAGCGCACCACCCGATAATTGTCAACACAAAGGCTGAAAGGGTGCCGGTAACTGTGGACAGTACGGCGGTTGCTCGGACTGTCTGCAAGAACGGAACAGCTTGAACGACCGCAACCGAAAGATGTTCTTTTTTTGTGGTAGCAATCATACCGGAAAGAAGCCCTAAGACCAGCAAGAGGTGTACGGCAAGCCCGTTAGATGCCGGAATGCCGGTGCCGCATAACCGTGCTACAGCTTCTGCAACCGGTAATAGAATGAGACAGAAGAGTGAAAACGAACAAAGCCACTGTTCAAGACGGGTCCACTGTTTCAATGGTTGTTCCGATACTGGATTAAAATGTTATTGATCTTTTCATACAGTGTGCGATTAAAGGTTGTGCCGATAAGACTCGGCATTGCACGGTTTACTTCGTCAATCCATAATTGCTCTTGAGCCGGCGTTAAGTGATTAACGGTGAGACCGTAGGTTGCCATAGTACGAATTGCTTCTGTTTCAAGTTCTGATACAGAACTGCTGATATCTTTTTCAATCGTTTCAATCATGCTTAATAACTGCGGTTTATATTGCTCAGGAATTGCCCGCCATGCGGTCCGGTTGATAATAATTGCGCCCATAAAGGGAGCAATATTGAGCGCCATCATATTTTTTGTAATAGCAAACATTTGTGAAGCGGCAATCGACATTGGACTGTTGTAGAGCGCTTCGATTCGTCCGGAACTGAGAAATACTAAGGTATCGGTTTGGTTTGTAGGAACCATTTGAAAGCCCATCGTCTTAAACGCTTGAGCAAGCGACGGTGCTTCCGGACCGGTTGCTAATTTAAGCCGCTTTAAATCTGCAGGGACAAAAACCGGCGTTTTTGAAAAGAGCCGAACCCAGCCGGATTTTGCCCATGCTAACGGAAAAAACCCTTCAGAAACTATTTTTGCTTCTAATTCTGCTTCAACTTCTGCAAGTACCGCGTCCAATTCACCGTCATTCTTAATGAAAAAAGGGACGCTCAACGTCATAACTTCCGGAATAATAAGGTTAATCCCAAACGTGCTAAAAACCGCCGCTTGAATTTGGTTGCTCTTTAACTTTCTTAATGTGTCTTCTTCCCCGCCGACAACGCCGCTATGGTACACACGCAATTCTACCGTGCCGTTTGTTATTCGTGAAAACTCTGCTGACATACGCTTGAGTGCGCTTCCCCACGGAGTATTCTCTGGAATAAGTGAAGCTAACTTTATTACCACAGTTCGTTGTGCAAACATTGGTTCTGGTATACCAGCACCGAATATAAAAATCAGTGCGGTCAACGGTGCTAATATTTTCATAATAGATCCTCCTCCCACTCTTCCCACGTGCCAGGGTCAAGCTCAAAAAAATAGTATGGGGCATTATCAAGCAAATACCGTGCTTTTCGCTGGTTAATAACGTTAATTAAGCGATTTTGCGGATCGTTATCCGGTTCAATAGCAAGCGCTTTTTCTAAATGTATTTTAAAATTCTCGTAATCTTGAGCCGGAATGCACACTGCTTCAGCGTACGAAACATAGGGACCTGCTGATAAGCCTTTTGATTTTTCTACCGCCTTTTGAAAATATCCCTGAACCACCGATCGGTCCCCACCCATTTCTACAGGAAGTGACGCATAGAACAGCACATAAAAATCATCAATCGCCCCATTATTATAATCCGGTTCTAAGAGATATGCCTTATCAATGAGAGATTTAAGCATCGGCAGCTGTATGCCCAGCGTTAAATCAAAGGGATCCAGTGAGTAAGCCGACATTGTTCCAGCAACAAACCAATAGATAAAGGGAACGTCAGCCTTTTTAAAGGCAGAACCGTAAGAATCAATATTCCGTTCATGGTATGCCGTTTCAAAGCCTTTGTGCCGTTCTTCTAATCCGCGCAACAACATATCAGCGCCGCGGAGATAAAGGCGTTTTGCCCGTTGTACTGTTTCTCCTTGGAACGTGCCGGTTAGTTGAGCAGGCGTTTGCACAAACGCATTTGCGTACATCACAAAAAGAGAACCCGTTGTTAACAGTAAGCCTTGATGTCGGGGATTCTGCGACAGTAACGTCTCATACAGTTTCATAGCAAAGGGAATAGCTTCTGCTACTAATTCCGGATCGTCGTCGCTGGTGAAAACATCTGAACTTCCCGTGCCGGTTAGCACATCAGACGCAGTCTTTACTGTCAGTTTTTGTATTGAACAGGACAGCACAGTATATGAGAACATAGATATTAACAGAAGAAAACATAGATTCCATTTCATACAGTACCTCTGAATTATACTTTTTCGATTTGATGTTTTCCGAGCAACCCGGATGGTTTAATTAAAAGCACGATAATAAGCAAAACAAATGCAAAAGCGTCACGGTAACCGGTTACCGTTGGTAAAAATGCAACGAGCATAATTTCTATACATCCAAGAAGAAGACCGCCGATAACTGCTCCTGCTATGTTGCCGATACCGCCGATAACCGCTGCAATAAAACATTTTAAGCCGGGAATCATTCCCATTGTTGGATTTAATTGCGGATATTTCAACGACCACATAACACCGCCGATTGCTGCAAGAACCGAACCGATTCCAAAGGTAAAAGAAACAATTTTATGCACATCAATGCCCATAAGCCGCGCTGCCACAAGATCGGTTGATACTGCCCGCATTGCCATACCGGCTTTTGTACGGTGAATAATTAATAACAATCCAATGAGGAGAAACACGGTAATAATAGGAATAATGATGCTGATCCGCACGACCGAAACTGTTCCAAGATGGATAACTTCATTGAACAGATCCGGAACCGGAAAGCCTTTCGGACGGCCTCCGAACAGCACTGTTGCAAGGTTTTCCATAAGGAATGATGCCCCGATAGCGCTGATCATAATGGAAATTTTCGGAGACGAGCGAAGCGGTTTATAGGCAACACGCTCCAAAAGGATGCCGAATAAACCGGTAAGACCAAGTGCAACAATAAAGCCAACCCACCATGGGAGCAGAAAGAGTGTTACTCCATAGAATGCAATATAGCAGCCCAGCATAAACACATCGCCGTGGGCAAAATTAATGAGCCGTAAAATACCGTACACCATCGTATACCCAATAGCAATCAATGCGTATAAGCTGCCGAGTGACAGTGCATTCGTTGCATATTGAAGAAAAAGTTCAAAGGTCATGTACATTCCTATCGAAAAGTATAGTTTGGAACATTAACCGTTCGTATCTTTCTCAGCATGGTCTGCTATGCTTTGCGCTTTTTTCCATAAGCGCTCTGCTTGCACAGTCCAAAGAGCAATATTGCGGGGATGTTCCGGATATGCTTGATAATGGCGGTATATCGTGTCGCCTATTCTCGCGGCAGATATTAACGTATGCAGTGTTTTCATTGAAATTCCTCCGAAAACAGCCGCTCTTAACAACTTCAGTACTAAATTTCCCGACTCTCCAGCGTTTTCATAGATGATACTGTGCTTATATTCATACTCATTTTCTTCTTCGCTACCGGTTGTTGCACCGGAGAGCAGCGCAAGATTTTTAGCAAAAAGCGCCCCTTGTTCTCTCATATACTGCACATTAATCTGCCACAGCGCTTCTCTTGTCGGATAAGCTCCGTTCTGCAGCGCAGCAGCGCATACATGGGCTGCTATGGAATTTAAAAGCCAACTGTAGGGAATTCCTTCCCCTGACCATGGATTACTGATGCATGCTGCCGAACCGAGCGCTAAGAATCCGTCAGTGACAAAACTGTATGGAGGGCGCCGATAGGGGGTGCTTCCCTGCTCAATGTGGTCAAGTTCATAGTCGGGGAGAAAGCCTTTTGCGGCGAATTTTTGAAAGCATTGTTCCGCATAATCAAACGAAAGATATGCCCCAACCCCTATAATTGCCCCGCCTTCTGCATGCTGAGGAGCCAGCCATACTTTGTAATGAGTCCATGTTGTTGTTATAGTCACGGTATCTTTTTCAGGATCTTTGAGCTTAACATAGCGGAGAATAACATAGAATTGGTCATGCGTCCCGGTTTTGAAGGTTTCTATACCGGCGCCGGGAGGGAGACTTGTGCGTACAACTGCCGGAATACCCGAAGCATCGACCGTTAAGCGTGCATTAATAGAAGATATGTTTCCATACTTATCGGAAACGACTGCTCCGGCAAGTTTTCCTTCCCGATTGAATAACGGTTCTTTAAATGACGCTGCAGCTTGCACCTCGGCTCCTTCTTTTTTGGCTAACCCAAGCAGCCGCTGCATAAATATTCCTCTGCGAAGTACCAGTATGGGGACACGGTTTCGTTTTGGATAATGGTTAAGCGCTGAACGGAGGATACTCAAGGTGCAGAGAGCTACATATTCAGAATCTTCCGGTTCCGGTTCGGGTAATCCGAACCGTTTGAAATGTTCCCGTCCAATATGAACGATATCGTAACTAGCACCAATACTTTTTTCCGGAGAGCTGTCGCACACAATGACATGGTATCCCTGTTTTGCCATGAGATACGCAAAATACATGCCTGCTGGACCTCCGCCAATAATCAAAATATCAGTAGTGTTCGCCATATTTTCCTTGAATAATACCTTATTTTGCTTTTAACCCTCAACATGTCTATACTACTGTGATAATCTTGAAGGGTCAAGGGTAATCATTTCAACATTCTAATCCGATTTGAATCTGGCTATCCAACATTAATCGAGGCACCCGAACGGTAGGTTTCTGACCAATGGGAACAGACATCTAAAATCAGACGGCAGATTCCCGACAAATGGGAACAGCCCTCTGCTTGCGGACTTTTGAATCACACTCACTAAAGCTCACTTTTTTGCGGTCGGAAGGTTTTATACCGCGTTATGAATGTTTTATATCGCGTTATGAAAGTCTTATACCGCGGTATGAGAATCATTTATCGCGTTATGAGAGTCATTTATCGCGGTATGAGAGTCATTTATCGCGGTATGAGAGTCATTTATCGCGGTATGAGAGTTTTATATCGCAGTATGAGAGTTTTATATCGCAGTATGAGAGTTTTATATCGCAGTATGAGAGTTTTATATCGCGGTATGAGAGTTTTATATCGCAATATGAGAGTTTTATATCGTAGTATGAGAGTCATTTAACGCATTATGAGAGTCGTTTAACACG
>JAISSB010000089.1 GCA_031273325.1 Treponema sp.
TCCATTGGAACGTTGCGTCAGAAGCTTTTCTCCTTGAAACAGTACTGCCGCATAGGGGTGTACTTGAATGGTTGATTGAGCTTGTTTCACTAATTCCATAGTGAACCGTGCTATATAACCGTCGGAGGTAATAGCATAAATATCAGTGTTATTGTGCCACAGTAAGCTGTTCCGGCTTAACGAATCGGCTCCTTCGCGTACAAAGACAAGGTTATCGCGGTCAATTTCTGCTAACCGTATCAACCGTTCTGCTCCTGCAATGACAAAAATACGTCCGCCTACCACGGTGACGGTTCGGACATTAACGGTATTGAGCGGCGCCCTTTTCAGTTCTTTTCCACTTGACGGATCTATTTTTACCAGATAGCCAAGCGGTGAATCATTAGAAGTAAGCACGAGAGCAACGATTCCTTCCGGCATGAGTGGCGGAGCATTGACTATTTTTCCCTGATCAAAGGCAATTAATTCCCGCTCTTGCTGAGCTTCAGTCATCTTTTGTTCTGCGCGTTCCGTTGCCTGACGGGCGGCTTCTTGTTGGTTTTGTTCTGACGGATCCGCTCTCCTTACCAGTCCCTGGTCGCTTCCTGTCCCGGAATTTCCCGCGGGATTTCCCGAAGGTTGAGACGGTGCGCGTGCTGATTGTTGGTTTTGATTATTTTGATTATTTTGATTGCCGGTATTTTGACGTGCGCCTCCTGTTTGAGCGGGTGTCGGCTCACGAGCAGGCGTTGTCTGTACCACTCTTTGAGGATTTCCCCTTTCCGTTGCGCTCCGTTCAGCTTCGGCAGCTTCACGTTCTTTAAGGTCAACCATTTCTTTCCGGAGGTCGATGCCTTTATCGTCCTCATTTCTTATCTCTTCAACGACTCGTGCGTCTGAAATAATGCTGGTATCAACGGCGCTTAACGAACCTGGTTCAGAGGTTCCAAGCGGCACCACTATAAAGGTCTGCCCTGCCCAATCACCGTAATAGGTAGCAAGTCCAACATAGTCCGGCGTTATATATCCCAGGACTGACGGCTTGTAGCGGTTTTGAAAATATTCCCACTCACTGCGGTATACCGCGTTATATACTGTGATATATTCTGCAAGGAGGCGGGCGTCGGCGGCTGTATACTGATAGGCGGCTTCCAAATATCCCTGAATGATCAGTCGGAGATTCCGGATATGATCCACGAGTACACCGGGACCAAGCCCCACAATATCGGCATCGAGTCTATTATCTTCTGGAGGAGTCTGTGTATGAATAACGAAGTAACGGTTCGGCGTACCTGCCTGCGAGGCTCCGTTCCTGATCGCAAGTCCCAGATCATAGCCAATCGAGCGGATCTGATCCCACGTATCAATACGGGTATGCGTTCCGGTGTAATTAGAGAAAGACACAGAAGGCAAATCCTGTCCTAATTCTGTTCTATCAACTTGAGCGTATACACTGGCACATACAACTATTGTGAAACAGAGCGTATATTTTTTCACGAGTACCTCTCGACATTAAAAATATCATGATAAAACTTTTTTAGCAATGAACATAATTTGTTAATTGCCCTGCAACGCGCTCGAGTTCTTTCGTGACGTGCGGGTACTCCCCCGTGACGTGCGGGTACTCCTCTGTAACTTGCGGGTACTCCTTTGTGACTTGCGGAGAGTTCCCCGTGTTGAGGAGGGACGAAATATTCTTAAGCGCACATAGATTGACTCGCGTAGATCAGAGGTCTGTCCCCTTAACCGAAGTCTGCGGTGAAAACTTTAGCAGTAAATCTGAGAATGTTGTTACAATATGCAGAATATTGTGAAGATAATGGTATAAACCGCCGAATATCCATTCCTTCGCGTGGTTCACCAACCCGGCTTTCACCGGATTCTGGTTGATATACCGGAATACTCTGAGGAAATCCTTGCTACTCTCTATCGTCCGTGCGTGGAATCTATCTCCCCACAAATGTCCGTTTACCCCGTGCATCTTGTTCCACCGGATAGCGAACACCATCTTTATCCATTTCATAATCAGGGAAAGATTAACGTCTTTTTCTGGTGTTATAAGAAAATGGATATGGTTATCCATAATACAGAAGTTCCACAGGTTAAACGCATATTTTCGTGCGCTTCAGCGATAATTTGTATAAAAAGAGTTTTAATAATGGGACTTTGCAGGTCCATTAACCATCTATTTATCTCTGATGTGACATGATAGGTATCACCACGAGAAGTATCTCCTCTGTTCTTGCAAGCCATACCACGTTAACGGAGTGTATAGCTCGTTTTTATTCAGAGGTCTGTCCCCAGCGGCACGGTTATGATTCACCCTTACGCACTATTTCAAAGCTATCATTAATAAGGATAAAAATAATTTTTGTCAGTATTATCTATGATACGATACATACGAGGAAGTCTTTTGCTATAGGAAAGCACCTATATTCCTGTACATTGGTAAAATAGATAGGGTCACTTATTTTCCCAACATACCGCACAATCATCGGGCCTATAACTTCTTTTAGAGAAATATCAAACTCTCTCCCAAAAAGAGTTACTTTCCTTGATTTACGCACAATTTTTCCGTCACAACGGTTCGTTTCTTTTACTTTTATGTGTACTTTTTTTCCGTCAATAAGAGCCATTTCAGTATATTCCCGATGATAATCTTTTTGTATTTGTGACCATCTTTCTATTCATAATCTTTCATCTTGAATGCAAGTTTTCAATATCTATACCGGTTCCTTTCGCTATAACCATATCTTTCTAGGTCAGAGGTCTGTCCCTAGTACTTAGCGGGCGCAAACACGATATCCATATCCCGCACGATACCTCTGTCTATAGCGCCGGTTTGTACAAGGTCGTAGAGAATAGGCATTGTTTCATAGTGGCTTCGGCTTTTATGGTAGGGACGTTCTTCACTGACTGCTTGGTAAATGTCAATGCACGCTAAAAGCCGAGCATTAAAATCAAGTTCTGAAGCTTTTTTGGCAAATGGGTAGCCGGTGCCGTTGAGCCTTTCGTGGTGCTGAGAAGCCCACCGGTGAATGGTTTCAAAGCCTTCGATAGTGCCGAGTAATTCCCACGTTTTGTAGATATGTTGTTGGATAATGCGGAATTCTTCATCGTTTAGGCGGCTTGTTTTTTCTAAAATGGCAGTGGGAATAAACAGTTTTCCCAGATCATGCATCGAAGCTGCAAGGTATAATTGTATCCGGGTTGACGGATCATACCGGTAATATTCGCCCATTTTCCATGCTTTTTCTGCAATTTGTACCGAATGTTTCCGGGTGAATACCGATTTGCAATCTATGATCCGGCTTACAAACGCAGCAAGATCTAACAGGACATGCTGTTCTATGTCAACACTCCACGGCGGTAATACCCGCGCAGCCGTTTCATGAATATACTGATCGGAGAGCGATTCAATCACCGGCGAATCAAGCACATCCAGCAATACCTCTGCTGAACGGCGGGTGTAGTGACTGTCGGCTTTATCACGTATATACAGCCGAATATCTTCTAACGATTGCAGCGGCACACGCTGTAAATGATAATGCACATCAAGCGAATCGGTTATACTGATGAATTGAGAACCAAGAGAGGTTTCTTCAGCAGCTTTCTTATGGAATGCACCGTTCCCATCCGCACGCTCGTGGTGGTACAGCACAAAATCACTGCTTTCGGCGCCAAGATCCAGCGTATCAACGTTACGCTGACCGGCAGTGCAATGGAGATTAAACGAAGGGATTTGAGAATCGATTTCTTCGGCAATGTATTCACTCAACGCATTGTCATGGAGTAATGCACAAGCTGTAAGCGCACGCACGGTCTCTTCGCTCATTCCGGAACGCCGTCCCATAAGCGAACACAACACGGCTATTCTTTTTCCATGGTTAGTGCTTGCGCCAAGCAACTCGGCTTCAACCGCATCAAGAGCCGTTCCCAATGCCTGTATTAATTGGTCCATTCTAATAAGCATAAGCTACAGATCCAACGCATGCGTTATAGTTTTATCGTGTATCCGCTGGATAAACTGTTCAATCGGGAGCGGTGCTATCTGCTGTCCGTCTCTCAAGCGGACTGCTACTGTCTGTTCGTCCTGTTCCCGCTGTCCTACAACGAGCATATACGGAATTTTTCTCCGCTGACATTCCCGGATCTTCGCATTCATTCGCTCAGTGCCTATGTCTACCGTTACCCGAATATTATGGGTTTTAAGCTTCGCTTCGACCGCTTGGGCATAACCATTAAATGCTTCACTGACCGGAATAACTGCAACTTGTTCCGGAGCAAGCCATGGAGGAAACGCTCCGCCGAAATGTTCAATCAAAACACCAAAGAACCGTTCTAATGAACCAAGGAGCGCACGGTGAACCATATAGGGCCGTTTGCGTGAACCGTCGGCAGCGATATACGTCATATCAAACCGTTCCGGTTCGTTAAAGTCAAATTGAATAGTCGTCATCTGCCATTCACGTCCAAGCGCATCTTTAATTTTTAGATCGATTTTCGGTCCATAGAACGCTCCGCCGCCTTCGTCAATTTCATACGGGAGATTCTCTTGTTCAATAGCTTTTTTAAGCGATTCAAGAGCCTGATCCCACCGTGACTGTTCGCCGACCGATCCTTCCGGTTTTGTTGCAAGATAAGCCTTGATAGCACTAAAACCAAAGACATTCCACATATTCAAACTAAAGCGGAGGACTTCCTGTATTTCGTGTTCGATCTGTTCCGGCGTGCAAAATATGTGTGCATCGTCTTGAGTAAAACCGCGTACTCTTAATAAACCGTGGAGGACTCCTGATCGTTCATACCGGTATACTGTGCCTAATTCCGCCCACCGAAGGGGAAGATCCCGGTAACTCCGCTGGGTGTTTTTGTAGATCAGTATATGAAAAGGACAGTTCATGGGCTTTATCAGGTAGTTTTCTTGATCTATCGGCATCGGTGCATACATGTTGCCCTTATAAAAATCCAAATGTCCGCTTGTTTCCCACAACCATTCCTTGCCGATATGCGGCGTGTACAACAGTTCATAGCCATTGCGGTACTGTTCAGCGCGCCAGAAATCTTCGATTACAGCCCGTATCCGTCCGCCCATTGGATGCCAATAGATGAGACCTGCTCCTGCTTCTTCGTGTGTTGAATAGAGATCCAACTCTTTTGCAATACGCCGGTGGTCACGTTTTTCAACTTCCTCTAAAAATGCACGGTAAGCTTTGAGGTCTTTTGGAGTCTCCCACGCCGTACCGTAAATACGGGTTAACATCGCTTTCGTTTCGTCGCCGCGCCAGTATGCGCCCGCGATGCTCATCAACGCAAATGCTCCCGAATGAATCTCACGGGTATTTGCAACATGCGGACCGAGGCACAGATCAGCCCACAACAGTTTGCCCTGCGGTGAGCGTATCTCATAGAGAGAAATCTCTGCATCGGACGGTAAAGCTTCAATGAGTTCTTTTTTGAACGGTTCTTCGGCAAAACGCGCCAATGCTTCCTCACGGCTCACCAGCACTTTGACAAAGTCTTGGTGAGAGTCGATAATACGCTTCATTTCTGCCTCGATAGCCGGCAGATCTTCGGGAGTAAGCGGGTAAGGAAAAAGAAAATCATAATAAAAACCATGTTCTATTGCGGGACCAATGGCAATACGAGTTCCCGGAAATAATGTGGTAACCGCTGCTGCCATCACGTGGCTCACCGAATGCCGGATCACCGCAAGTTTTTCTTCATGTGACATACCTACAGAATCCGCTTTTTTGTATCCTTCAGTCAAGCTCTCAAACGGTAGTTGTTGCGGAATTCCCGTTGCTTAAACCGTATACGAAAGTACATATCTTCCTTAATAGCATGCATTAATCTGCTCGTTGACTTCTTTGCTGGTTTGTGCGTACCGGATATGAATTTGTATGTTGAATGTTAAGACGAAAAACAGCATATTATAGGTATGAGTCTTAAACTGCCGGACATAAAACCTTTCAAAGGGTGGAAATTCTCTCTTGTGTATATACTTATTCTCATTGTTGGTATCAGTTTGTTTAATTACCTCTTTATGAATAAAGCACAGCCGACCGTTGATTTTTCTGATTTTAAGCGAAGGATTGAGTTAGGAGAAATTAAACGGGTTGAAATTTCCGATTCTTATTTTACTGGTTTTACGACAATCCGGCGTGAACTCCCTCCGACATTACGGTTCCCCAGTTCTTCTGCTGAGAGTACGACATATCGTACTGTTGCAATTAACGATCCGAAAATTCTTGAATTAATGGACCAAAAAGGCGTTGCATACTATGCCGTTTCCCGCGAGGGGAATGCTCTTTTAAATATACTGTTTAGTTGGGTTTTACCCATTGTTTTTTTCTTTGTTATTTGGCGTTTCCTGATGAAGCGTATGGGAAACATGGGCGGAGGGATTCTTTCCGCCGGTCAAAACAAAGCTGTTATTATCGCTGAGGGCGACATTAGTACCCGGTTTTCTGATGTTGCCGGCGTTGACGAAGCAAAAGAAGAATTAGTTGAGGTTGTTGATTTTCTCAAAAATCCTCAAAAGTATACGGATATTGGCGGGAAGATCCCCAAAGGGGTGTTGCTCGTCGGTCCCCCCGGTACTGGAAAGACCTTACTTGCGCGGGCAGTTGCTGGAGAAGCACATGTTGCATTTTTCCGTATGAGCGGCGCCGATTTTGTTGAAATGTTCGTTGGAGTTGGAGCGGCACGGGTGCGCGACCTGTTTAAGCAAGCTCGGACAAAAGCTCCATGCATTATTTTTATTGACGAGTTAGATGCGATTGGAAAGAGCCGTATCAACGGTATCGGCGGCGGTAACGACGAGCGTGAACAAACGTTGAATCAATTATTGGTTGAAATGGACGGCTTTGACAGTACCAAAGGGTTAATCATTCTTGCTGCAACAAACCGTCCGGACGTATTGGATACTGCGCTGTTAAGACCGGGGCGCTTTGATCGTCAAGTATTGGTGGATCGTCCCGATGTGAAAGGCCGCGAGGCAATTTTAAAAATTCATGCAAAAACAGTGAAATTAGATTCTGTTGATCTGTCGGCAATTGCCCGGATGACGAGCGGCTTCGTGGGGGCTGATCTCGCAAATATCGTTAACGAATCGGCTATTCTTGCAGTACGCAGCGGTCGGCAGGTTGTTATTCAAAAAGATTTTGAAGAAGCCATTGAAAAAACTATTGCCGGCTTACAAAAAAAGAGTCGGATCTTATCTGATAAAGAACGGAGCATTGTCGCATATCACGAGACGGGGCATGCATTGGTTGCTGCTTTAACGCCGGGGGCAGACCCCGTTCAAAAGGTCTCTATTATTCCCCGCGGTTTTGGGCTTGGATATACGATAACCTTACCGGTTGAAGATCATTATCACATTACCGAACAAGATTTGTTGACGAAAGTTAAAGTCTTACTCGGCGGCCGTGCAGCCGAAGAGTTAACGTTTGGGAATATGTCTACGGGAGCAGCAAACGACATTACCCGTGCAACCGATATTGTTTGGAAAATCATTACTGAATACGGCATGAGTGCGCGCTTTAAGAACGTTACCCTCAGTTCCCGGAGAGTGAGCATACTGGGGGACCAAGATCAGACAACCCGGTTCAATCGCGAATATTCCGAATCAACCCAACAGTATATTGACGAAGAGATTGCGCGCATTATGGATCAACAGTATGCCTATGTAAAAGAGCTTTTGAGTAATAATGGGGATCTGCTTATCGCCGTTGCTGAAGAACTGCTCAAAAAAGAAACATTGGGTGAACAAGAATTCAAAGATCTGCTGTTTAGCAATAATTCTCACAGTTTCAAAAAAGACAATTAAAAAAAGCTTGAACAAATAAAAAGGGAGACAGACCCCATTGAGGTCTGTCTCCGTGTAGACAAATCTTGCTACGGATGGCTCAAATGACGCCTAGATAGATCAGAACTTCTTCAAGACTTTTTCCTTTGAGCGCCGTAATTTCGCCCCTATCGTCGTGCCAACTCGTACCTCTCTTTTTCAGTTTGTATTTACTGAAATTTCCGTCAATAAACACTTCACCGTCCGAGTCAATTTTGACTTTCTTGCCGCGGACATTGTATTCTGTTATCATAACAACCTCCTTTTTCAAAAGATAACAATCAGGAATTCCAGACAAGCACGTTCTGTCCTCGTGTGAGGGGACAGATCCCGAAATCCTACGGGAAAAAGGTAACTGGCATCTTCGCGTTACCTTTAGGCAATAAGCACTTTCGCGCGTTTGAGGACCCTATCACGCCTAGTAGCGATATCATTAACGACGCTTTCCCATTCCGGATATAGTTTTTTGTAGCGTTTTGTGCGCCATATAAATATAAGTACAGCAAGAGGAAAGAAAATAAAGGCGAGCAAGATACCTCCTTCAGCAGCGCCACTAATACTATAAATACCCAAAGCCAATGAAAACCCCATTAAAATAAGGAATAATATGCCAAACTTTTTAGGTGGATCGGATGGATCGGGTATGGCTTCATACTCCTTCTGAAGAGACGCTAACTCGGAGTAGTGGTTCATAGTCGTATCACGTTGAAAACTCAATTTGATGTAATGCGTTGTTTCCGTCACGCTTTTGATTGTGTCCCCAGACTTTTCCAGATGGGAATCCTTGCTGTAGATTTCTTGAGGCGCGCCCATCAGTTCCCAGCCGAAATGCTGCCAGAATTCGATGGCTTTATTCTCCCCACCCGGAGCCACATTAAGAGTCTTAAATTCTTTTGCCATTATTGTAAAAATTCCTTTTCGTTTATAGCCTGTCGGCTTATTTACCGCCCTCAAGGGCGGCTTCTCCGCAAATCCACGCAAGAGGCAGCATCACTACTCCTACAGCCCCTCTTGCTTTTTTCCTCCTTTTAAAAGGCCACTTTGTTTATTTTCGTATCCAATTGATACGTTGCGTCATTAGACGCGATTTTATCACCGCCAACGGCGGCGTAAAATACTTACGGGATGATCGCCTCCTCTATGCAAGGTCTGTCCCCGTGGACAAACCTTGATTCGTCAAGTGTTAGGGAATAATGGCGGAGAACAACGGACACCAGGGACCGTAGCCTCCTACCCCGTTCTCGAGGCGGATGCAAAAATAGGCAGTCTTGCCTGAGTCTCCCGGATTAAAGGTGATAATGTCTTTTCTCCGTTTGCTGGCGAACACTATCGGTAACTCTTCAGGGGTTGTTGGATGAACGGTCAGCTCTATACCGGTTGCCGGTGTGCCGGGAGGCGGTAACACCCCGTAGCGGACTTGGTAGCGGATGTCAGTGTGAGGGTCAGCAAGGTGTTCTGTCCCTTCGGCATATCCATACAGCAAAATAAGCATAGCTGTGCCGCTTCTGCCGATCTCTGCGGTGATCTGAGCGCGGGGAATCCCTCGCGGAGTCCTGGTGTGATCCGGCACTTTGAGGAGCAGCGCTCTGTAATCCTCGTCGACCAACGGCGGGGTTTTGAAGTAGCGGTCTTTGATGTATCGCATTTTTTGCACCAATTCCCCGAAAATCCGCTGACATTCAGCAGTAATAATAGGGGTTCGCTCATTGGACAAGGCAGCTTGCAGAATGGTCTCTGCCGATCCGGTAAGTGTGGTTAATTCGGTTATATCGATTGCCGGAATTGCCAAAACATTTGTGCCATTCAACCTGGATGTAACGGTAATCCACACTTTTGCCATATTCAGTTGTCCTTCCCTATTGCCGGGAAGCCAATGCACACCGTCTGACATATATGTACCTCCTTTATGGTCTTTCATGAAAAAAATATGTACTGCCTGTACAGGCATAAAACGCAGAGTAAAAATTCGAATATATAAGAAAAGAAAGATTGAAATCTATTAAAGAGAATTAAAGAATGGGGGGGGGGGGGGTATTTTTTAATAATAAAACCATTAACATTATTAACATCACTACCCTCCTTATTTAAAAGTGTTTAAGTAGCTTGCTAAACAAGCTCGCAAACTTAAAAATTACTATACGTTTCCTATTCTAGTGAGTCAAGCTCTTTTAAAAGAGCCGCGCTCGCAGCTAATTGTGACCTGCTCGCAGCTAATTCTGACCCGCTCGCAGCTAATTCTGAGTCGCTCGCAGCTAATTCTGAGTCGCTCGCAGCTAATTCTGAGTCGCTCGCAGCTAATTGTGACTCGCTCGCAGCTAATTTTGACTCGTTCGCAGCTAAGAATCGCATATAGGTCACGTGAATGAACACCTAGCTATGAGAAGGATTCGTTCCCTTCAAGAGCTGTTTTTTTCAGGGCTTGCCCTTGTGAGAGATCCTAGTAATGCGAATAGGTCTTATGATATAATGCTCATTAAATTTTGAGAAATAACTATTCAGGATTACTATGGTTCAAGAAGGTCAACAATATAGCCACACGCCTGTTTTGGTTCATGAGGTAGTTCATATATTAGGACCAAGGAAGCACCATGAGGTGATGATTGATGCAACACTCGGTGAAGGCGGACATGCAGAAGCGTTTTTGAACCGTTTTAGTGATATTACGGTGATCGGTATTGAAATTGACCCGCAGATT
Organism: Treponema sp.; assembly: GCA_031273325.1. Classification (GTDB taxonomy): domain Bacteria; phylum Spirochaetota; class Spirochaetia; order Treponematales; family Breznakiellaceae; genus BOBG01. The sequence continues at coordinate 10,524 of JAISSB010000089.1, forward strand.
ATGGGGCACGCGCACCGGCGGCTTGAGGCTTTCGGAACGCGGATACAGTATTATGCGGGATGGTCTGAAGATTTTTTTACTACAACAACAGAACAACCGGACACAATCCTCATGGATTTGGGAATTAGCCGCTTTCATTATGAAAAGAGCGGGCGGGGATTTAGTTTTAATAAGCCGGAACCGTTAGATATGCGCTTGGACAGCAGCAGCGGCACGGTGAGCGCTCTGGACCTTATTGAGCGGCTCACTGAAAAAGAGCTTGCTGATCTGCTCTTTAATAACAGTGAAGAACGGTATTCACGCCGTATTGCACGGGCTATCAAACAAGCACGGCCGAAACGGTCGTCTGATCTTGCTGAAGTGGTCTACCGTGCCGTACCGCCGAAGTACCGGTACGGCCGGTTTCACTGTGCAACTAAAACCTTTCAAAGTTTAAGAATTGCGGTGAACCACGAACTGGAATATTTGCCGCTCCGATTAACGCGGGCTTTTGACGCCCTCAAACCGGGAGGCAGAATCGGCGTTATCAGCTTTCATTCTCTTGAAGATCGGCTGGTAAAGCAGTTTTTTAAAAATAAACCGGATATTAACATCCTTATTCCCAAAGGATTAACGGCAACTGCCGAAGAAATTAAAGTCAATGCGCCGGCGCGGAGCGCCCGGTTCCGTTGTGCTGAAAAAAGGAATATACAATGATCCAACGATATATAATGATGTGTTTAAGTATTGCGGTAACCGTTGTGGGTACCGCAGCTTATATTTTTCAAACATCACGGTACGTTCAATTAGAACGAATAGCAGAAAACGTAGAATTAAAAGAACAGCAGATAATTGAAGAGAATCAGCGTATTATTAATGATATTATTAGACTTTCAAGTATCAATAACCTTGAACAATCAGTTCAAGAATACGGATTAATACACAAGCGTCCGGAAGAGGTTAACCTTATACGGCTCGCAAAGGAGCATTAAAAACGAATCTTGACAGTATGGCACAGAATATCGGTGCAGAAATAGTTGGCGATTCGGCTGCCTTTAGCAAAGTAGTCATTGATTCACGAGTTGCCGAACCTGATTCTCTCTTTGTAGCACTCCCCGGTACGAAAGATGATGGGCATCGCTATGTTGAATCTGCTTTTCAAGCCGGAGCATGCGGAGCTATGGTTGATTCTGCTCATGTACAGGAACTTAATTTGATACCGCTCGCACAGCAATACCGTCGTCCCTTAGTGATAGTTAATAACACAGTTCAAGCATTGCAAGCGGCAGCAGCCTTTCATTTGAGCCGGTTTCCCCGGCTGCTCCGCATAGGTATTACCGGTTCTTCAGGAAAAACAACGACAAAAGAACTTGCAGCCTCTATGATAAGCCAAGAATATTCAGTCGTCACCAATTCGGGCAATTTTAATTCTGACATCGGCTTCCCCTTGACTGTTTTTTCTGTCCGCGAAACCCATGACGTTGGAATATTTGAACTTGGTATGAATCACCGGGGAGAAATTAGAACCTTAACCCAGATCCTTCGTCCGCATATCGCACTGATAACGACGATTGGAGCAGCACACATTGGTAATATTGGGAGCCTTGATGGAATTGCCGCTGAAAAAAAAGCAATTTTTTCAGCTTTTTCCGGAACGGAAGTAGCATTTATTCCAATCGACAGTGATTATCATAACTTCTTATCTGAAGGTGTTGACGGTAGAGTTATTCTCTATGAAGAATTAATGGATTCGTATACCTACGGTATCAAGGGAACAACGGTGTGGATCAATGGAAAGGCTGCCCACTGTGTACTTTCCGGTCAACATAATGTGCATAATATCAGCGCGGCAATTGCCTTAGCTCGGGTCGTTCCGGTGAGTACTGCTGCAATATGCAAGGGACTTGCCGAATTTAAACCGCTTTTTGGGCGGGGTGAAATTATCCACGGCATCGTAACGATCATTTGTGATTGTTATAATGCGAACCCTGAATCAATGGAAGCTGCTATTGATTGGTGCGACGGTGTACGGTGGCACGGAAAAAAATGTTATATTCTCGGCGCTATGAAAGAATTAGGGCAGGAAACACAAAACGCCCATAATCGCCTTGGGGAATTGGCTGCACATTCTCAGGCGGATATTGTTTGTTTTTTTGGAGCAGAGACAGAAAGTGCCTTTGAAATATTCGGTCAACAAAGTACCGTTCTTTCTTTTTTTACCGAAAATATAGAAAAACTGTCGCGGTTTTTAGTTGAACATATTAATCCCGGCGATCTCGTATTACTTAAAGGTTCCCGCGCATGCGCTCTTGAACGTCTTGTGGGAATATTGAACAACTAAAGGAGTTACTATTGCTTCTTGAATTTTTATACCCATTAGTGCGTTATTTTACGCCACTGAACGTATTGCAATATATTAGTTTTCGAAGCGCATACTCGGCGATTACAACACTTTTTATCTGCTATATGTTTGGTCCGCATTTGATTGCGTTTCTCCAACGATTAAAAATGAGTCAGTATGTACGCTCAGAAGGCCCTCAAACTCATTTAAAAAAAACAGGTACCCCGACAATGGGAGGTATATTTTTTATACTGTCAATAAGCGTCGCAGTACTTTTATGGCAAGATTTTCACAATGAAAAAGTGTGGTTATGTGTATGGGCATTTGTTTCCCTCGGCGTTGTCGGCTTTATAGACGATTATCTCAAAGCTAAACGAAAAAATAACGACGGTTTGCCTGCGTGGGGAAAGTTAGCAGGACAGTTTATTGTTGCGCTCACTGTAACGCTTATGCTCTATAATTCAGGAGAAGAGGAAATAACAAAACTCTACATTCCTTTTTTTAAAAATGCGGTACTTGATTTGGGAGTATTATGGATTCCTTTTAGTATTTTACTGATTATGGGTGAATCAAATGCAGTAAATTTTACTGACGGATTAGACGGACTTGCTTCAGGACTGCTTATGTTAATGTTTCTGGTACTTGCAGTACTCTGTTATTTGTCAGGACGTTCTGATTTTTCGGCATATTTAGCTATTCCCTATATAAACGGTGCGGGAGAATTAACGGTATTGTGCCTTGCTGCTGCGGGAGCATGTATTGGATTTTTATGGTTTAATGCACATCCTGCTGAAATATTTATGGGAGATGTCGGAAGCCTTGCTATGGGTGGTTTGATTGCTACCATTAGCCTTATTATAAAAAAAGAGATCATGGTATTGATAGCAGGTGGTGTATTTGTACTAGAAATTGTTTCAGTTATTTTACAGGTATTAAGTTATAAGCTTACGAAGAAACGTATATTCAAAATGTCACCGCTCCACCATCATTTTGAACAACTTGGGTGGAACGAAACAAAAATAGTAATCCGGTTTTGGATACTTGGTGGAATGTTTACTGTTATTGCACTTTCTACGTTAAAAATTCAATAATGAGGACAGTATGGCATTTACGAATGATAATCCCTCACGAAAGCCGACTGACCCCATTCTTGTTTCTACGACCTTACTGTTCGCCGGCTTGGGATTTATAACCCTGTATTCAGCGTCAAATGCCCCTCCTGAATATATTTTTCCCAACGGAAATATTTTTGCAAATGTTATCAGCACTCAAATTACTTGTGAAATTATCGGGTTGTTTTTTTTTATTATTGCTTCGTTTTTGAAATGGGAAATTTTCCGCAAACCCGGATGGTCAATACTCATAATTTTTGCTATTATTTTTCTTTGCATATCCCCGGGACTTCCCTTTATTGGTCGTGAAATAAACGGTGCGCGGCGGTGGATATATATCGGAGCTGTTCATTTTCAACCTTCAGAATTACTAAAAATTATACTACCGCTTTATTTTGCTCATATAGCCGATAAAAAACAACAAGCTATTAACGAAAGAAAGGGAGGGATTCAGTTAGTTATTATTCTTATGATTGTTCTCCTTACTCTTGTTAGCATTCAAGAAGATCTTTCAACGGCTGCACTTATCGGTTTAAACTTTATTGTTCTGTTTATCTGTGCCGGTGGAAGAAGGGATATTACTGTGACTGCTTGTGCTGTTGCAGTAATTATTTTAATAGTTTTTATTATCACGAGTGAAGAACGCACCGCGCGTATTATTTCTTTTATTAATCAGAGCGGATTTCAAGCAACACAATCACAACGTATGATTAGGCAAGGACATATACTCGGTACCGGCATTGGGCAGCGAGTGGAAGAAGCTATCGTACCGGAAACAACTCCCGATTTTATTTTTTCTTATTTTGCTGAACGTTTTGGGTTTTTAGGTGTTCTATGCTTTTTTATTCTTTTCGGCTTATGGATGTCGCGTGCTATCATAATCATTATTAATGCTACAGAAACATTTCGGAGACTGTTAGCAACCGGGGCTTTTTTAGCAATTGCGCCCCAAGTACTGTTGACAGTTGGTGTTGCCTCTGGCATATTTCCAGTAACCGGCGTCCCGTTACCGTTCTTTTCGTCTGGCGGCACATCGCTCATTGTGAGTTGGATTGCGGCAGGTATACTCTTCAATGTTTCACAGGTTCCTCAAAGAACAGGCTTCTCTGAACGTGGAGGACGGAAAAATACTCACTTCTCCACAAAAAAGGGTGGCTGGGATGCCTCCTAAAACTGTCACTGTATCAAAAAATAGTGCGGAAGTATGGATTCAACGCGCTATAATTGGTACTGTAGTAATTACAGTTATTGTGGTGTTCGCTATGGCTATCAATCAAATGTTTCACTTACCTGTGGTTATCAACATACGAGGATCTCCCGGAATCGACCGAAAAGCATTTCTTGATTCTATTGGTATGGATCCCACAACAACCTTTAGTACTGTGAATAGCCTCCAACTAGAATTAGCAATTCGTAAAAGGTATCATTTTGAATCAGTTCAAATACTTAAAAGGTACCCAAACATGATAGATATTATTCTGCATAGTAGAGATCCTGTTGCACTGTCCCTGATATACCTAGACGAAAAAACCGTTCCAGTATATTTTGACGATGATGGGGTTATTGTACAAATCGGTGGTAAACGGTCAGAACTCTTACCTATTATCAGTGGAATTTCAGCCGAAGAAGTATCTATTGGTGATTATTTAATTCCACCGGAATTTGCAACATTTCTTCCAAACTTAGATACTATTCGTTATGCAGAACCCGAACTTTTATCATTAATATCTGAGATTCGTATTGAATCTCGTGAGTATGGCTACGATTTAATCGTATATCCAGTAAACCATAAGGTACGAATCCGTATGAATAGTAATATAAATAAAGAAACGCTTCAATATGTACTCTTGCTTGCCGAAATAGTAGTTTCACAAGGCATTGATGCCGAAGAAATTGATTTTCGTTCAGGTAGGACAGCATCTTATAGGAGGCATCCTTTTGGCGAACGATAACACTGTGGTTGGACTTGATATAGGCACAACAAAAGTATGTGCCGTTATCGGAGAAAGTACTGCCGAAGATACCGTGAGAATTATTGGGATCGGTGTTGCTCCTTCGACGGGTATGCGGAAAGGAGTAGTTGTGAATATCGAAGCAACTATCAGAGCAATTACCGAAGCCATTGAACGAGCAGAGCTTATGGCAGGTCGTGAAGTACATACGTGTTGGGTTAGTATCGGCGGAAACCATATTGAAGGTATTAATTCACGGGGAGTTGTTGCAGTTACTGGAAAGAATCAGGACGACAGAATCATTGAACAGGAAGACATCAAGCGGGTACTTGAATCGGCACGTGCAGTACTTATCCCTATGGATCGTCGGGTATTAGAAGTTATTCCTCAAAGTTTTATCGTGGATAATCAAAAAGGAATCCATACACCGCTTGGTCTCAGTGGAGTCCGGCTTGAAGCAGAGGTTCACATTATTACTTGTTCAGTAACCAGTGCTCAAAATTTAATCAACTGTGTTAACCGTGCAGGAGTAGGGTACAAAGTGCAGAATTTGATCCTGCAACCACTGGCTGCGGGGTGTGCTGTACTCGATGAAGAAGAAAAAGAACGAGGCGTTATTCTCATTGATTTAGGGGGAGGAACGACCGATGTTCTCCTCTTTTCTAAAGGAGCTGCCTATTCAACTATGGTTATTCCGATTGGCGGGAGTATGGTTACCAGCGACATTTCTAAGGTGAAAAGCATTTCATTTGAAACAGCTGAACGGATTAAAGTTGAGTCTGGTTCTTGTTGGGAAGAAACACCTGTACAAACTGTTGATATTCTCATTCCTGAAAGTAGCGGACAACCTTCGTTTTCTATCCCTCATGCTCAATTAACTATGATTATACGGGCGCGTGTTGAAGAACTGTTCGTTATGATTAAAGAAAAAATTGACCATCATGCTGCACATTCTTTTGATAGCGGTATCGTACTCACCGGCGGCGGGGCTAATTTGAAGGGTATTGTTGAATTAGCAAAATATGTTTTTGATATGCCGGTACAGATAGGTATTCCAAAAAATACTGACAGTATAGGAGAAGAATACCAAAATCCGCTCTATGCAACAGCGATTGGTCTTGTTTTAGAAGGAAATCACCGTGAGCAACAGGACGATACGGATAATACTGTTACACTTTCAAAGAATAATACCCGCACGGCAACCGTATGGCAAAAGATTATCAACTGGTTTAAAGAATTTTTTTAATCTAGTATCTTAAGATAGTATGGTGTACTATATACTTCAACTACCGCTGGGACAAGCCCAGAGGCTTGTACATAGCTACACTGGCTGGAATGGTGGTTTTCGCTTCTCCAATTGGCTGGTTGAATGCAGCCTGTCCCAATTACAACGATTGGGCATGATTAACGGTGCGTCTGCTTCCGTAATTATGAGTGAGTAGAGGATTTTGTAAGTGATATTGTCAAGGGAGAATGTTTGTATATGGTTACAGTTCATCCCACAGGACAAGCCTGTGGGTTTTCATTTTTTCATAAATTTTCGTGGAGGTGCTATGAATTTTGAGGTTGTAGAGGATAACCCGTCAATTCCTAATATACCGGTTATTAAGGTTATTGGAACGGGAGGTGGCGGTTCGAATGCGGTCAACCGTATGATCGAATGTAATTTGCGTAATGTTGAATTTATTGTAACGAACACAGATGTTCAAGACCTTAATAAATGCAAAGCTAAGCTAAGAATCCAAATTGGGGCAAAGCTGACCGGCGGTCGTGGAGCCGGTGGAAGACCTGAAATTGGGGAAAAGGCAGCTAATGAAGACCGAGACACGATTCTCAATGCTATCAAAGGAGCAGAAATGGTGTTTGTAACAGCAGGTATGGGGGGAGGAACGGGTACTGGCTCAGCTCCCGTTATAGCGAGTATAGCTCATGAATGCGGCATACTCACTGTTGCTGTTGTAACAAAACCTTTTGATTTTGAAGGACGCTATAAAATGAAACTTGCCGAAGAGGGAATCAGTAAACTTCGTGAGGTCGTTGATACGCTCATCGTTATTCCTAACGAACACCTTATTAATATTGTCGGTAGAAGCACCCCCATTGCTGAAGCGTTTCTTAAAGCAGACGAAGTATTACGTCAAGATGTTCAAGGCATTTCAGATCTGGTTACGGAAACGGGACTCATTAATATTGATCTTGAAGATGTTCGTACCATTATTAAAGGTCAAGGAGACGCATTAATGGGCGTTGGTTTCGGTTCCGGTGAAAACAGAGCAACTATTGCTGCTTCTGCTGCCATAGATAATCCACTGCTTGAAGATACTTCCATTGAAGGTGCTACACGGCTGCTAGTAAACGTATCGGGCGGTCCGGACTTTAGCCTCACAGAATATAGCGAAGTGGTTAACCATGTAAAATCTACTGTTGATCCTGACGCAGAGATTATTTCCGGCTGCAATGTTGATCCGAACCTGACAGATAAAATAAGGGTTACGGTTATTGCAACAGGTTTTCAACACCGGCACACAAAAGCTGAAACGATAAGAGTAGCAGCGGAAGCCAAAACAAAAAAAGATAATTTTATTGATATGGACGAATGGAAATATGGAAAAACTCAGCGCGCCGGTTTTCCAGAGGATGATCTTGAAGTGCCAACTTATTTTAGAGAGCGTAAATTAAATCAAACGAGAAGTACCGCAAGTAATACTTAAATGACTGTCAATAAAAATATGTTATCCGGCGTACTGGTGCTTGCCGTTATCGCTACGATAGCAGTTGGAATTGGAATGTATAAAGTTCGTTCACGGCAAGCACAGCTTGCATCGCAAATTATCGCTCTTGGAGGGGGAGGAACTCCGGTTGGTATTGATGATTTGCGGAAAGCTATCAGCCTCTACGAAAAGAAAATAGAGGAACACATCCATGACGCCGTAAAGACACAAGAATATTGGAAAATTTTAGTGAGCAGGCTCTTTGAAAAGAAACTGTACGGAGAAGTGCTTGAAGCGGCCGAGGAAGCCCTCCATTATAACTCTACTGACCCCTATCTTTTTTATATTCAAGGAGTTTCTGCCACGTATAAAGCAAAATCTCTCAGCGATCCCGCTCAAAATGACGAAAGAAACCGCTACTTTGCGCTTTCCGAATTGAGTTTGTCCCGTGCTGCCGAACTATCTCCGCAGTATGCGCGTCCCCGCTACAGTCTTGCAGTGCTGTATGCGTTTGACCTTAACCGGCCGGCCGAAGCGGTCTTCTACGCACAACAATTTTTAGCCCTGTCTCCGCATGATAGCAATGGGTTGTTTGTACTTGCTCGTGCATACTTTATGCTCGAACAGTATCAAAACGCAATTCAGTGTTATGATACCATTATTGAAACATCAAAAGATAAACAAATTATAGAAAGCGCACAAGAAAATAAAGCATTTGTATTATCTTCACGGTAAACAACAGTATGAATGACATGCTTGATTTGATCATTGGTCGTATTCCTATCAAAATGCATGATAAAATACGGCTCATCGAATATTTTAATACGGAATCGGATCTGTTAGCGAGTAGCCAACAGGATATTGAGTGCCTCGTCAACCGGAAATTTTCTTCCCGTCTCGTGTGGGATTTAAACAAATGGAGACTTCAAGCGGAACAAGATTTCCGGATTATGCAATTGAGAGCTATTAAAGGGGTTTCTTATCGGGACACGGATTATCCGCCGCTCCTGAAAGAGATTTACGACCCGCCGGTTTTTCTCTTTTATAGGGGAACATTGCCGGCGCCGCACCGTCGGCTCATTGCGCTCGTTGGTACTCGGCACCCCAGCGCCCCTGCTGTTACCGCTGCGCTCAACTTAGGAAAAGAATGTGCTGATAAAGGTATTTCCGTCGTTTCTGGTTTAGCTTTAGGCATTGATTCGTATGCGCACCGGGGAAATCTGTGCGGATCCAGTATTGGTGTGCTTGGTTCTGCGATAGACAGTATAAGCCCGCAATCGAGCCGTTCTCTTGCGTACCGCATGCTTGCAAACGGCGGTTGTATTATCAGTGAATTTCCGCCGGGAACGGAGTATCAACCGTGGCACTTTTACCAACGAAACAGAATTATCAGCGGCTTATGCCCGGTTGTGGTGGTCGTCGAGGCTCCTCAACGGTCGGGCGCTTTAATTACTGCCCGGTATGCGCTGGAACAAAACCGTGCGCTCTTCGTTGCCGGACGCAACGGGTGCGCCTTTGGAATCGGCGCTCAAGCTTTTGCTGAAGACGGCGCCCCTGTCATTGAATCGCTCCGTGATATCCCTGACAGTGAGCATAGTTCCTATGCTCACTTAACCGGCATTTAGCTTACACCGTCTCCTATCAATAGGGATTAAACAGCATACAGTGAATCTTTCTCAGGTATTTGACTCATATAGTCCCCACTCAATAATGATTAAACGGCATACAGGGAATCGCTCACAGGTATTTAGCTTACACCGTCTCCTATCAATAGGAATTAAACGGCATAAAGTGAATCGCTTGCAGGCATTTAGCTTATATAGTCCCCACTCAATAAGGATTAAACAGCATACAGTGAATCTCTAACCAGCATTTAGTTTATATAATCCCCACTCAATAGGGATTAAACAGCATAAAGGGAGTTACTAACCAGCATTTAGCTTATATAGTCACCACTTAATAGGGATAAAACAGCATACAGTGAATCACTAACCAACATTTAGCTTATATAATCCCCACTCAATAGGGATTAAACAGCATACAGTGAATCGCTCTCAAGTATTTGACTCATATAGTCCCCACTTAATAGGGATAAAACAGCATACAGTGAATCACTAACCAGCATTTAGCTTATATAGTCCTCACTTAATAGGGATTAAACAGCATACAGTGAATCTCTCTCAGGTATTTAGCTTATACAGTCACCACTCAATAGGGATTAAACGGCATACAGTGAATCACTCTCAGACATTTAGCTTACACCGTCTCCTATCAACAGGCATTAAACGGCATACAGTGAATCGCTCTCAGATATTTGACTTATATAATCCCCACTCAACAGGGATTAAACGGCATACGGGGAATTACTAATAGCTATTTAGCTTATATAGTCACCACTCAATAAGGATTAAACGGCATACCGGAAATTGTTCACAGGCATTTAGCTTATATAGTCACCACTCAATAAGGATTAAACGGCATACAGGAAATTGTTCACAGGTATTTAGTTTATATAATCCCTTATCAACAGGGATTAAACGGCATACAGTGAATCGCTAACCAGCATTTAGCTTACACCGTCTCCTATCAACAGGCATTAAACGGCATACAGTGAATCGCTCTCAAGTATTTGACTCATATAATCCCCACTCAATAGAGATTAAACAGCGTACCGGAAATTGCTTGCAGGTATTCGACTCACATAATCCCCACTCAATAGGGATTAAACAGCATACAGTGAATCTCCAACAGATATTTGGTTCACATAATCCCTACTCAATAGGCATAAAACGGCATACAGGGAATCGCTCTCAGACATTTAGCTTATATAATCCCCACTTAATAGAGATTAAACGGCATACAGTGAATCTCTAATAGGCATTTAGCTTATATAGTCACCACTCAATAGGGATTAAACAGC
>JAISSB010000047.1 GCA_031273325.1 Treponema sp.
CCCTATCAAGGAGATTGATACCGGCCTATCAAGGAGATTGATACAGACCTATAAAGGTTCTTGATACCGAGCGATCTAGGAGCTTGATACCGAACGATCGAGGAGCTTGATACCGACCGATCGAGGTGCTTGATACCGACCGATCGAGGAGCTTGATACCGTCCGATCGAGAAGCTTGATACCGACCGATCGAGGAGCTTGATACCGACCGATCGAGGAGCTTGATACCGGTCTATAAAGGAGCTTGATACCGGTCTATCAAGGAGTTTGATACCGACCGATCGAGGAGCTTGATACAAGGCTATCGAGGAGCTTGATACCGACCGATCAAGGAGCTTGATACCGACCGATCAAGGAGCTTGATACCGACCGATCAAGGAGCTTGATACCGACCGATCGAGGAGTTTGATACGATGCCGTGAAGGACTTTGAGCCGAGCCGGTGAAGGACTTTGAGCCGATGCGGTGAAGGACTCTGAGCCGATGCTGTGAAGGACTCTGAGCCGATGCTGTGAAGGACTTTGAGCCGATGCGGTGAAGGACTCTGAGCCGATGCTGTGAAGGACTTTGAGCCGATGCTGTGAAGGACTCTGAGCCGAGGCATGGATAGACCTCTAAAGGGGACAGACCTCATCTGCCCTATTCCAAACGGCGACGGTTATTGGTATCAAAAGCTGGAACATTTAATATTACTGAATCCGGCGGTACACCGGTACAATCATTGGACGGTGTTAATCTTCTTAAATACGCTATTTCTGTGCCGCTCAGCAGAGACGGAACGTACCCGTTTACGGTAGAGCAATCCGAAATATCGTACGTGCGCTGCAAAGTCAAGGTTCTAATTATAGCGGAACGGTCTATTACGATAATATTAACTTTAACAGTCAGTCCACCGGTACGACGGACATTAAGCTCACAAACTGGCTACACCACTTCGTAGCCAGCTTCAGCAACTACTTCTTTAAACGTGCTTAACGCAATATTTTCTTTATGGTCAACTGTTGCTGTTTTCTCTTTAAGAGAAACTTTTACTTTTGTTACACTATTAACATGTTTCAATGCCTGAGTAAGATGCTCCACACAGTGGTTGCACGTCATACCTTCAATGTTAAGGGTTGTTTTCATTTTTTTAATCTAAAGCAACCGTATTTTTTAATCAAGCAATACGGCAATATCCACGGATAAGCCTTTGTTTTCTTTTTCCTATAAAAACAGTATCTTGTTAAGGACTGCTTAAAGAAGAGTCACTATGCCAGGCTTTTAGGCTGGCTTACTAAGGAGGATCTATGAAAGGATCACGGTATATGGACGTCGGCGTGCTGCTAGACGAAATTTTTAAAACGGCACAAAATTTTAGTGAAGAATTTCACCGAAATGCAGAAACGTTTAGTGAAGGATTTTGTAATAACGGTTACGAACATCGGCAAGAAAATGAGTATAATGCCGATTATTATCCCAATTATTTCTACCCCCCTATGAACGTGTTTGTAACCGAAACGAGAGATTTAATATTCGAATTTGCCCTTGCAGGCTTTGATGAAAAGGATATTAACTTATCTTTCCAAGGTGATTATATGATTTTTTCTGCAAAGGTAAGTGAAGAAAAAGCAACCGGAAATGTCCGTTATCTCAAACGCCGTCTTAAACGGAAGGACATTGAAAAACAAAAGTATTTTGTTCCTCAAGATAAATACGATCAAGACAGTGTCAAAGCAATTTATCGGAACGGTATTCTTAAAGTTACCGTACCGCCCAAAGAATCGCCTGATCAAAACGACGGCATTAAGATCGAAATTGTGCGTGAAGGCAATTAAGGGGTTAAAGATTATACGTTTTTATTTTATTAAGTATCGTTTTACGGCTAATACCGAGAGATAGCGCAGCTTTCGTACGGTTTCCCCCGTAACGGTGCAACGCTTCACGAATCGCATGTTTTTCTATTGATTCAAGCGAAGAAAGAATTTCCTGGTGCGGACCGAGGTTTCCGAGGTCCGCACTTTTTATAATTGAACCTTCACTGTAAATAAGCGCCCGCTCCAATATATTTTCCAATTCCCGCACATTCCCCGGAAATGCATAACAATGCAGCGTTTTAAGTGCGTCCGGATCAAGCTTCGGCGGTACTTTTCCCATACGGGAACTGATCTTTACCAGTATATGGTTAACAAGGATTGGAATATCTTGAGGACGCTCGCGAAGCGGCGGTAATTCAAGACGGAATACGTTGAGCCGATAGTATAAATCTTCCCGGAATGTTCCATTCTTTACCATTTCTTCAAGATTTTTATTCGTAGCAGAAATAATTCTCGCCCCAATAGGAATATCATTCACGGCACCGATTCGTCTTATCTTCCGTTCTTGAAGAACCCTCAATAATTTAACCTGCAATGGGAGAGACATCTCTCCAATTTCATCTAAAAAAAGACAACCGCGTCCCGCCAATTCAAAAAGTCCTTGTTTTCGTCCCGTAGCTCCGGTGAAAGCCCCTTTTTCATGACCGAACAGTTCGCTTTCCATCAATGTTTCTTGGATACCGCCGATATTGACCGCAACAAACGGTTCTGTTGCCCATGGACTTCGATTATGAATTTCCCGCGCAACTACTTCTTTACCGGTGCCGCTTTCTCCCGTTATAAGCACAGTAACGTCGGTGTTTGCAAGTTTATCAATGTGATACGCTACCTGTTGCATAATCGGCGTGCTGCCGATCAAGATATTCTTGTGTCCTTCGGTGCGCTTATACGCTTGAATTTGAGATTCATTACGTTTATGTTCGACTAATGAGCGGATTTTAATAACCAATTCCGCGGGGTCAAACGGTTTGACAATATAATCTTGTGCGCCTGCCTTAAGGGCTGCAACCGCGTCTGCAATCGTACCGTGGGCTGAAATCATAATAACCGGCGAACTGATGCCGCGGGTATGGATCCATTCTAAAACCGCATGCCCTTGAATACCGGGGAGCTTTAAATCAAGCAGCACTGCATCAAAAATGACCGTTTCCAGAATTTCGAGCGCTTTTTCTCCGTTTTCAACCCCGTCAGCTTCAATATGTTCAAGGGCTAAATATTTAATGAGGGAAAGCCGAATATTCCGCTCGTCGTCAACAATTAATATCCGCATTAACCTTAATCTAGCACAAACGAAGATATTTTCAAATCTGTGCATTGCATACTGTGGTTGTCCATGTTAATATCAATCTGTGAATCGTACGATGCTTAACGAAATACTCCGTGCAGCTCCGGCTTTTCTGTTGGTAGCTGTTCGTGCGCTGGCAATGATTGAAACGTCCCCGCTCTTGTCTTCAGACGCAGTTCCCCAAGTTGCAAAAGTCGCACTGGCGGGTCTGACTGCGTATGCAACGTTCACCTTCGTCTCCGATTGGAACATGAGCGCCTTTGGACTTGAATTCGTATTCTTCGTCATAGGAGAAGCACTGATTGGTATTATCATAGGATTCTTTATAACGATAGTTTTTGCGTCATTTTCAACAGCCGGGCAGTTTTTTTCATTACAGATGGGTTTTGGAGCTTCAGAAACCTTCGATCCCTTAACACAGGTAGAAAATCCCCTTATCGGACAGTTTTTGAACCTCGTTGCGCTGCTTGTTTTTTTAACGATGGATGGCTTTCAAACACTTTTTCTGAGAGGCTTTTGGCGTTCCGTACAGTCGCTCAGCGTTATACAACTGATCAACGGTCGGGAATCGGTCGTAACCTTGTTACTCCATGGACTTTCACGGCTTTTTTTAGACGCTTTGATTATATCGCTGCCGATTTTAGGAACGCTTTTTCTTATTTCACTCGCAACCGGTCTTATTTCCAAAGCCGCCCCGCAGATCAATATTTTATCTGAAGGATTTCCTATTTCAATTATCGTAGCATTTATTATGATTCTTGTCACAATGCCTTTTATGGTTGAATCGTTCAGCCATGTTTTAACCGCAGGATTCCAAAGTATAGAAGATATATTAAGAACTATCGGAACACAAATCGAACAATAACAAATTTTGAATTTTAAACACCCTGTCTGATACTTCCAGCACCTTGTCTGATATTTCTACAACCATTTTTGCTATAATGGGGACAGACCCCAGAATCATGAAGACAGATTCCTAACAAACGGAGACAGATCCCAGAATCATGAAGACAGATTCCTAACAAACGGGGACAGACCTCAGAATCAGAAAAACAGATTTCTACAAACGGGAATAGTCCTTAGAATCATGAAGACAGATTTCTACAAACAGGAATAGTCCTTCAGTGTTAGAGAATCTCTTTGTGGAAATTTAAACGCCGTCTTTAGAACTTCCACAAGCCATCTTTAGAACTTCCACAGGCGTCTTTGGTGAATGGGGACAGACCCTAAAAAGAGACAGCCCTCGCTTACTGTGCGGTGAAGATCTTAACAAGTAAGTCTGAGAATGTTGTTACGATATGAACGATATTGTGAAGATAATGATATAATCCGCCGAATATCCATTCTTTCGCTTGTTCTACTAGTCCGGCTTTCACCGGATTCTGATTGATATATTGAAATACTCTCAGAAAATCTTCCCCATTCTCTATCATCCGTGCATGAAATCTGTCTCCCCACAAATGCCCGGTCGTCTTATGTAGTTTGTTCCACCGGATAGCAAAGTCCATCTTTATCCATTTCATAATCAAGGAAAGGCTAACGTTTTTTTCCGGTGCTATGAGGAAATGAATATGGTTATCCATAATACAGAAATTACACAGTTTAAACGCATATTTTTGATGCGCTTCAGCGATAACTTGTATAAAAAGTGCTTTGATATAGGGATTCTGGAGTTCGTTCCGTTAACCATCTATTTTTATCTCTGATGTGACATGATAAGTATCACCACGAGAGGTATCTCCTCTATTCTTGCGTGCCATATACCAAGTTAACGGGTGTATAACTGATTTTGATTCAGCAAAAGGGACAAACCTTGAACAAGATACTATTCTTTTACAATAGGGAAATAGGGACAGACCCCAGAATTATGAAGACAGATTTCAATACAGTCGTCTTTTTAACTTAAAGGGGGATAAAGGGGGACAGACCTCAACAAGAACAGTGTTGACAGAGAAAAAAGCTTAAAAGACAGACCCCGAAAAAAACCTAAAATAATATTGACGAAACATGAATTACACGGTATAGTACTTTGTAGAGAGCAGAAGTATTTTTTTCCTTATCTGCTTTTTACATGTGTCTTTTAAAGAGGACCGTAGCCAGAACGGTGACCAAACTGAAGCTGACTACGGTAAGTTGTACACGTAGTACATTGATAAACATAGTGTAAAAATCCCTAATATGTCAATGTACTGCGTGTTCTCCTCTTTTATATAGAATCCAAGCTTGTGTTTGGATATATTTTCTTGAGGAGGACTCTATGAAGAATAAGAGTCTTTATCTTGGAATTGCCCTTGTTGTGGCAATGAATGTGGTGTTCGTTGCCTGCAAAGATGACGAAAATCCGAAGATGGACGAGGAAACATTTACCGATGTTTCTGCACATTATGGGATTGCAAGCGGTGGCAATACTCCTACCGGAGTGACCGCTACCGCAAGACAGAGCAATAAAGACGGAACTATCTATATTTCCTTAATAAGGAACGGTTCAGGCTGATACAGCTCCTGCTACGGAAGATTGGGGTTCTGATGCCGGCACTGTTGGTAGTGCGGGAGGAAAATATGCCGGAATATACCTGTCCGGTACTAAGCTGTTTGCAGGAAATGCAACGAAGGCGCTTGCCATAAAGCAAACAAATCAGTCGCTTCGGTATTATACTGGGCTGGACATACTCACCGTAGAACTGACAAAGCATGTAGAGGAACACATATATACTATCTATATCCCGCCAACTGCCACAGGATTACCTACCGTATAAATGGAGAATATACGACGTAGATACGATCACAAACGAGCATTTTTCAGTTCTTATCTGGAATAACGCCGATCCAAAAACAGCTACCTTTGAAATACAAAGTTACGCATCATTCAGTAGTGATGCTGCAACGACAGATGACATAGCACTAAAAGTCATTGTTGACTGGACGGAATTAACGTTAATTAACGTTTAATTGATGATATAATTTGATAGTTCAGAGAGACTTCTCCCTCTCTGAACTATCTCTAAACAGTACTTAAAAAAGTGCTTGACAAAAATTTTTTTTATCGTTATTGTGAAAAAGTATGACCGATAAAAGAAATTTTGTTGTGATACTTGACAAAAGTGAAAGAACTTAATACCCTAGAGCAAGAGATGGTGGATGTAGCTCAGCGGTAGAGTCCCGGTCTGTGGAACCGGTCGTCGCCGGTTCAACCCCGGTCATCCACCCGAGCTGCGCGTTCGTAGCTCAGTTGGATAGAGCAACGGACTTCGGATCCGTAGGTTGCAGGTTCGACTCCTGTCGAGCGCAAAATTCGGGTATATCTAGCGGGCCGCTAGCTCAGCTGGTAGAGCAGCAGACTCTTAATCTGCGGGTCGAAGGTTCGATTCCTTCGCGGCTCAAGTGTTTTTTATGCGGGAATAGCTCAGTGGTAGAGCGCCACCTTGCCAAGGTGGATGTCGCGGGTCCGACTCCCGTTTCCCGCTTTTTTATTTCAAAATACGTTCAAAAAGTTCCAAAGGTGTGGTTGTTTTATTCAAAATATCATATAAGCCAAGGCTAATCGGCATCTTTAAATTATACTTATTTGCTAATATTTTTACATATTTTGCAGCGGCTATTCCTTCCGGTAAATAACCAATTTCTGATATTCGAGTAAGCAAATCATCTAAATCTGCAAACGGCTTTAATATGTCATTTTCAATAATTTCTTTGCCGAATCGGCGATTTCTACCAAAAATAGAACGACAGGTAACGTCCAAGTCTCCAACCCCGGAAATGGAACTAAAAGTCTGAGGGTGGGTTGAACCCATAGCACTTCCTAATGCTTGGATTTCATTTAATCCGGCTGCCAATAGGAGTGATTCTGTACCGTCACCAAATATGTCCAAGGTTTTAGACTCTCTTAAAGCATCAAGCATACCAAAAACGATAGCAATGACATTTTTTGCAGCTGCAGCCGTTTGAACACCCTTTACGTCAAAAGAAGAGAAAACCAAGAGACGGTTGCTCTTTAACAAATCTCTAAATTTAATAGAATTTTTAGGATTTTCACTCGCTGCAATGAGTCCGGTTATTTTCCCTCGACTTACTTCTTCGGCATGACTTGGACCGGCAATGTATACAAGAGCATTTCGATAAAAACCCGGTAAATAATCTTCTAATGTTTCGACAATAAGACGCGGTCCTCTTGCTGTCGACAAAAAGCCTTTGGTAAGTACAGCAATAATAGTTTCGCCTTCGCGAATAGAAGGGACGGTTAAAATTTTTTTCACCGTACTTAATAGATAAAGAGAAGGGGAGGCAAAAATAAGAAATTTCCGCGCCGTTGCAGCCTCAATTAAATCATTTGTGGCACGTATTTTTTCCGGCAATAGTACTCCGGGTAAAAAATAACTGTTGCAATGATTATTATTAATATCCTCAACAACTGCCGATTCAAAAGCCCATAAAACAACTTCATGTCCTTTATTTGCAATTACTTGTGCAACTGCTGTTCCCCATGCTCCCGAACCAAGAATTGCTATTTGTTCACTGAATTTGCTTTCCATACCTTAATTATAGTATAATTAATATATGAATTTTAATCCACAACCCGGTGATATAATTTATGCTGACCGCGGATTATATAAACATTACGGTATCTATAGTGACGATCTGCATGTAATTCATTTCGCAGCCGAACAAGGTGAAGAAATCAATGCAACAAATGCGTATATTTATGAAACAACTCTTGAAAAATTTCTTAAAGGTAATGCGGGCTTTGTTGATAATACATCACTTGCACAGTATTCTCCTCAAGAAATAATCCGCCGTGCTCGTGCAAATATCGGCACCGGCAAGGGGGATTACAACCTTATGTTTCATAACTGTGAACACTTTGCCCGTTGGTGTAAAACTGGTAAAGCTTATTCTATTCAAGTACGTAACGCAATAACTACCACTGCTGCGGTTGCTGGAACTATTGTTTCCGGTCTTGTCATTAATAACATTGCTAAGAAAAATCACGACAAAAATCGTAAAAAAAGTTAATAGATGCTTAATCTGTAGTTATTGTTCCAGTATTCATAGAACGTAAAAATGCTTCATTATTTTTTGATTTTTTCATACGGTCAATAAGTAATTCAATAATTTCAATATCATCCATAGGATTAAGCACTTTTCTGAGAATCCACATTTTTTGTAACTCTTCTTCGGTGAGAAGTAATTCTTCTTTACGAGTACCAGATTTTTTAATATTAATCGCTGGAAATAAACGCCGGTCAGAAATACGCCGATCAAGGTTAATTTCCATGTTGCCGGTACCCTTAAATTCCTCAAATATAACTTCGTCCATACGGCTTCCTGTCTCTACTAATGCCGTTGAAATAATAGTTAAACTACCGCCTTCTTCGACGTTCCGCGCTGCCCCCAAAAATCGTTTTGGTTTATGGAGAGCGTTTGAATCAACACCACCAGAAAGAATCTTACCGGATGTTGGCACCGTTTGATTATACCCTCGTGCTAAGCGAGTAATTGAATCCAGGAGAATTACAACGTCGCGTTTATGTTCTACCAATCGTTTTGCTTTTTCTAAAACCATTTCTGTTACTTGTACATGCCTCGTTGCCTGCTCGTCAAATGTAGACGAAATAACCTCTGCTTTAACAGTTCGTTCCATATCCGTTACTTCTTCAGGGCGCTCGTCAATAAGGAGTACAATCAAGTATACTTCCGGATGATTCTTTGTAATTGCATTTGCAATACGCTGCATCATAATCGTTTTTCCTGTCCGCGGTGGAGCAGCGATGATTGCACGTTGTCCTTTACCAATTGGACAAAATAAATTGATAATACGCGCTGAAATATCTTCGGGTATCGTCTCTAAATTAAGCTTTTTATTAGGATACAGCGGAGTTAAATTATCAAAAGGAACCCTGTTCTGAGCAACACTCGGATCATCATAGTTGACCGTTTCAATCCGAAGCATAGCAAAGAAGCGTTCTCCTTCTTTTGGAGAACGAATCTGTCCGTACACTGTGTCTCCTGTCTTAAGAGCAAACAAACGAATCTGGCTCGGACTAATATAAATATCGTCCTGTCCAGGTAAATATGAATTTTGCGGATTGCGTAAAAATCCGTAGCCGTCAGGAAGAATCTCCAACGAACCGTATGCGTAAATAATACCACCACGTTCAGTATGAGCTTTCAAAAGAGCAAAAATAATTTCTTGTTTTCGCAAAGACATTAAATCTTCATGAGCTACCCGGTAACAATCAGCTAACTGTCGCAAATCGATCATACTCAATCGTGTCAATTCGTTAATTGAAAGCCTTGAACGTTTTGCATCTGAATCCAATTTTGGTTCAGGTTTTCCATAAATATCTGACATTGAGGGAAGAATCGGTAATTCTGGTAAAAGAGAAAGTGATTCAATATGGTTTGGAAGTGTTTGAACTTTGTTATCAGCCAAAACCGTGTGTTTTGATTTTGGGCGTACAATAACAACCCGTGGTTTTTCCTCTGTTTCTCCCTCAGAGGAATTTCCTCCCCATTCTGTTTCTACTTGTTCTGAATTTTTTTCTTCAGAGTCAGATACTTCAAGATTTTCGTCAGTCAATTCCTCATTTGTCTCGGGAACAACTGCTCTTCGAACAATCCTTCGTACTACTGCCATACTAACCACCTAGATATCAAAATTTTCCTTTTTTATTGAGAAAAAATTATTTCAGCACTTGCAACAATATTTCTATCGCACAATGTACTACGGTGTTGCGAATTTCATTCCTCGATCCAGTACAATAAAAGCTCTGTGCATCTGGTTTTTGACCTTTTTGAGCTATGCCAATCCACACGGTTCCAACTGGAGTTCCACGGTCGTCGCCTTCAGGACCGGCAAGCCCTGTTGTACTGAGCGCAACATCAACAGAACTAATCGTTAAAACTGCTTGAACCATTGTACAAGCGACTTCATAACTCACCGTACCGTGCCTTTGAATAAAATCCTCCTCTAAACCAAGCATCGTGCATTTTGCCCTGACTGTGTAACAAACAAAAGAACCCCATAACACTTGTGAAGTCCTCGGTATTTGTACTAGACAATCACTGAGCAAACCTCCTGTACACGATTCAGCTAAGGCTATATATTTTTTTGCAATGTTATATCGTTCAATCAAAATTATCGCTTTGTTCATAATTTCGTTGAAGCTCTGCTTTAATTTCTTCCGTTGGTCGTGAAAATATTTCAACCGATTTATCAATAGTTGTCATGGTACATTGCCCTTCATAAAGAACTCCGTCAGCAATTCTTAAACGAGTTGCAATGATATCCCCTCTCATCTCGGCACCGGGGAATAAATCTACTTTATCCTGTACATGAACTGAGGCTTTCAGGGTACCGTAAACTTCAATTGTATTGACATTAATATGATCTGCTTCAACTACAGCTCCTTTATCAATTGTCAAATCGCCTTCAGCTTCTATCGTACCTTTAAATTTTCCTTGGATAGATACTGCTTTTTTAAATTTGAGGAAGCCGTTAAAAGTTGTTTCTGCTCCCAAAACTACGGTAGAAGAGTATTTTCTTTTTTCCATACAATATTTCTCCGTATACGCATTAATAACCCGGCACCGAGTGTACCGAGTGCTACCATAACTGCAATACGCGCTAAAAAATCCCCATATTGAGTATAGAACGTACGTTCCGTTATAAGCGGAACTGTTACGGTGATATATGTTTCTACAAATGGCTGTGCCATATCAAGTATTTTGCCATTTGGATCAATTGCACAAGTTTGTCCTGAAGCTGTTGAACGTACCAATGCTCGTTTATTTTCAATAGCACGGAAAACAGCCATAGAAAGATGTTGCATTTGCGCCGGAAGACTGTTAGACCATGCATCATTTGAAAGATTTACTAACAGCTCAGCGCCGTTTTGTACAAAACTTCGTGACAAATAGCCAAAAGTATCTTCAAAACAAATCGGTGTTGAAAAACGAATACCATTAATATCAAAAACTGTTCTTTCAGTGCCTTTTTCCCAAAAATGCGTATCCGCACTTTTAAGAGCTTCATACACAAACGGTAACTGTTTTTGGTACGGAAAATGTTCTGTAAATGGCACTAAATGTACTTTTCGGTACAGATCAACAATCTTAACTTTTCCAAACTCGTCAATTCCATTAAACAACAGTACTGCATTATAGTCAACCCTTCCGTCCGGTTCTTTGCTCTTCTCCGGCTCTTTGCGGGCATCATCATTCCCAACAACAAACGGCACCGTTTGTTGCGCCATATACTTATTAAAGTCATATACTAAATTGTACGAATCACGGTCGTCACGGTAACGGGTATGCCAATCAATTCTTGGTACAAAAGCAGTTTCTGACCAGACTACCAAATCGGGTTCATCTTTTAGCGCTTGATCGGAGAGATACCGGAGTACTTCAAAATTTCTCCGATATTCGGCAATTCCTCCACGCCATGGATCTACATTCTGTTGAATTAAAGCAATCTTTCGTGACGGTTTCTCACTGTAATCAAGGGGAGAAATAAATCCATATATAATAGTTACCACGAACATTCCACACCATACTAACGCGAAAATTTTCTCACGCTGTACAAATAGCTTCCAGGAATTATGGAGCGCTGCTCCGATAAATACCGCCGGAAATACTATGAGCGCAGAAACTCCCCAGACTCCAAAAATTGATGCGATTTGAATAATCGGCAGTATTTGCCACTGTGAGTACCCAATAATTCCATAAGAATAACCAAGAAAACCAAGTGTTCTTAGATATTCAAATGCAATCCATATACACCATTGAACAAGATAACCTTTTCTTGGAAAGAATAACAGTGCTGCTTTTAGCACCGGAAATAATAGAAAAAAATAAAAAAGGTAAACAGTATTAACGATAAGTCCTGCAAGGGGGTGAAATACACTTAACCAATAATTGAAAAGACTGTATGCTGCATAACCATACACAGCGCCGTATACAAAAGATGAATAAAAATGCACACGGTTAATAACCCAAAATACTGGGATGTACGCAACCCATGCCAAAAAAGGCAATCCGTCTTCGAATAAAAGATTAGGAAAAGAACCAGCAAAAAATAGTACCCCTCCTATTAAGGCACTGCAATGGATTAGCACATTTGAGGGGAACCCTTTGAGCGTCATAAGTTAAGAATCAGAAACATTACTGTTTATATTCCACACACTTGCTTTTAAATTTTTTCCCGGTTTGAAAACAGCAACACGGTGTGGCTTAATAGATACCTCTTCTCCGGTTTTGGGATTCCGTGCTTTTTGTTTACCTTTTCTTGTTCGTACTTCAAAGGTACCAAAACCTCTCAACTCAATAGCTAATCCTGTAGTTAAAAGCTTTCGCACTGCCTCAAAAAACAAATCGAGAACTAATTTCACCTCAGTTGGTGATAGTTCAGTAGTTGATAGTTTTGACCGTTTTGCTATCCAATCAACAATGGATCGTTTTGAAACTTTTTCTTCTCTTGACATTTTTATACCACAGACAATGTATTAAAAAGCTTTTGCATACGTGATTTTTTTCGCGATGCAGCATTTCGCGTCACTATTCCTTTTTGTGCAGCACTATCAATATTACTAATCATATTTCTCAACGTCACTTGAGCAACATCAATTTCTTTTTTTTGTACTGCCACGGTAAATTTTTTTACACTTGTTTTTACCGCACTTTTTACTGATTTGTTACGAAACCGACGTTTTTCACTCTGCCGGTACCGCTTTTCTGCTGAACTATTTTTATTTACCAATCAATCCTCCACAAAAAAGACGAAGCTGACCATGGCCAGCTT
This sequence comes from Treponema sp., assembly GCA_031273325.1. Lineage (GTDB taxonomy): Bacteria > Spirochaetota > Spirochaetia > Treponematales > Breznakiellaceae > BOBG01. The sequence continues at coordinate 12,934 of JAISSB010000047.1, forward strand.
TCCTCTATCAATTAAAATTAGACGGACGACGTTCCGTTCGTTTACATTTTTCACATTCGGCAATATTATGAACTTTGCCATTCTCTGCTACCGTTTTCATTTTAATTTGACCACCACAAGAACAAAGAAATTTGTGAGTAGCAATTGTTGTTCGTGAGTTCTTACTCCTGTTTGCTGCTTGAGCCATGCTGTACTTCCCCCCTTTTATTTTTAATAACATTACAATATTTATAGTGCCTGTGTCAAGCTTTAGTATTGAAAATAAGGACTATTTCAACGACGAGTTTTCAGTCCTTTAAAAAATCGAATAATATTCCAAATACCAAAACCAAGCGATATGCCTGCACTGACTCCAAGAAGTAAAGAAGCAAACGGTCGAAATGATTGAATACCAATTTTTGCGGCTAAAGTTAAAAATCCTATCCCTATACACGTGATAGCTGGCACTCTATATTCTTTCTGTTTTAAACAGAATGCCCCTATTCCGCCAACTAACGCCATTCCACCGATAATCGGACCTAATGGAATTGGAAGTGCTACCAATACACCTAAAACGACCGCTCCAGCTACACCTATAATTGCTCGAAACCCTCTTTTATTCAGCTCGTCTCTCGATACCATTAAATTACGTTCTTCCATGGGGAAACTCCGTATATGCAAACACACTGTGGTTATGAATGCTCTCAAAATTTTCTGCTTTCACTGAAAAATAGGGAAATTTTTTCAGTTCTACTATTTTAAGATACACATCTCGCACCAAATCTTCAACAAATTTTGGATTATCGTATGCATGTTCTGTAACATACTTTTCGTCGCTTCGCTTAAGAAGCGAATATACAGGACTTGAAGCAGATTGTTCAATAAGAGTAATCAAATCTTCAAGCCAAAAAAAAGGACCTAATTCCACTTCCACTGTTACTATTCCTCGTTGATTGTGGGCACCCCGGTCACTAATCATCTTGGAACAGGGACATACTGTTGTTACCGGTACTGAAACCTCTACGGTAAAGCGGTGTAATTCCGGCTGCACTGATCCACGGTAACAACAATGATATGAAAGCATACTTGGTAATGTAGATACCGGTGCATATTTCTCCAGAAAATAAGGAAATCTCAGTTCTCCAAAAGCTGACGCTGCTTCAAGTCGTTCCCGAATTCGATTCAACATATCTAAAAAATGGTTCATCGAAAGATCATTACGGTATTCATGAAAAATCTCAACAAACCGACTCATGTGCGTTCCTTTAAAATGTTGCGGTACATTTGCATACAGATCAACACATGCGGTGGTATATTGGAATTTTTTAAGTTTATCTAAAACCCGTACTGGGTATTTCAATCCTTTAACTCCTACTTTTGCTAAAGGCACTTCACGTTCATCATTCTGATTTTGAACATCGATTAAACCAGTCACCGAGGTACTAACCTTGCTCCTAACCCAGGACACACATCATATATGATAGGATGAAAACCAAAAATACGCTCATAATCTTCAAGTTTCCGATCAAATTCCCCACGTGCATGATCTTCTAGGATTGTATAGGTACATCCACCGAAACCGTCTCCAGTCATACGTGAACCAAGCACTCCTTCTATCTCTTGCGCCCGTTTTACCAACCAATCAATTTCTGGACATGATACCTCATAGAGATCCCGAAGACTTTCATGAGAATGATTTACAATCCGCGAAAAAGCTTGCCAATCTCTCTGTTTAAGTACCTGTTCTGATTCTAATACCCTATGCAGCTCATGTACAATATGTAAGCTGCGCCTTCGCATTCGCTCCAGAAGACTTCCCATAGAGCTAACTCGATCATTATCAAGATAATCCCGAAAACTTGCACCTTCCCGTTTATTTGAAAGAATATTGAGAGCAGTTTTTATATCGCAATGACGTTCCTCAATTTCTTCAGATACGTTGATTCGTGGGACACGAGAATCCATAATAACTATTTTGTACCGTGAAAAATCAACTGGTACAAGCTGAACATTGAGTGTTTTTTCGTCTGCGATGAGAAAATGATTCTCTTTAGCATTAAGCATAATGGCATAATCAACAATTGCCCCTCTGGTACCAAAAAATGTTTCATGAGTTTTAGCTAATTTAGCTAACAATGTTTGATTATCTATCCGTACATGAAAAAATGCCCGCAATGCTACTGCCGCAGCTACTTGAAGAGCTGAAGAAGAAGCAAGTCCAATGTTTTGAGGAATAGTTCCTGAAAAGCTAATGTTAAGTCCTGGAGAGTTATACCCTTCGTCAAGAAACATCTGTAACGGCATTTTAATAAAATTTGCCCACCGATCTTCTCGTTTATATTTAAGATTAAGGAGTGTAGTACGTTTACGTTCTCCTGTGTCTGAAGCAAAAAATCGTAGCGAGCTGTCTTGCCGTGCGCTTACTGCAACACGTACATACCGGTCAATACCAGATGATAAAAACAAACCGGCATGAGGCTCACCATGCTCTCCCAAATAGTGAACTCTTCCTGGTGTTTCAGCTACGACAACCGAACTGGCATCTGCTTCGTACTCAGTGCAATGAATAGAACCGATATCGGTCATCAAAAATATCCACCTCTCTCAGTTAAGAATAGAACTATTCTCAAGCTAATAGACCCTTCCGTTTCACAAGTGTACAAGTAATAACAGAATTGTTCAAGGGGTATCGTACATCACCCAAAGTTCCTTCTTTCTTTGGTATAACCTCCAAAAAGTTTCTGTACCGTCGGCACGTCTATTTCACAGAGTTATCTGTATTAAATGGCTTAAATTTAATAGGATTTTCGACAGACTGCAAAAACAGCACAGTGAAGGCATTGAGCGGAATCAGGAGTAGCCGGGTAGAATCCCTGGTAGAGAGCATCATATATGTGACGAAATGCTTTATCCACTGATGCAACTTCAGCCGTATACTGTGAACGAGTGTATGCCTCTTTTTCTAAAACAAAGCGGAATTTTTGATTCTCAATAGCATAAAACCGTGCTGCTTCTACTGAATTATGGTTCTGATATTCTATCATAGCAATATACGAAGCCATTTGTATGTTAGTGGGAATATCTTTATTACCACAGCAAATTTCTTTTTTTCCCGGTATTTTTCCTGTTTTATAATCTACAATACTGTAGTAACCTTCAGGATATTGCAGAACTAAATCGGCAGTTCCGGCAAGCACTATATCGCATGCTTCATACTGTTTTTTTAGGGAATATTCCGCTCCAACGATAATATTTCCATCAAGCCGATCCATATCTTGCTCAAGATAATGGGAAATATATGCGTAAATACGGTTTTTAAGCATTGCATAGACAGATTTTTGAAAAAACCCTTCACGGTGTTCTGCTTCTTGCAGCACACGGTCAATTTCTGCTGGTAAATATTCATGCGTATACTGAACAATATGAGTACTCGCAAATCGTTGATCGCTTTCTTTTATTTTTTGAAAGAGATTCTCTAGGACAGTATGGTAGAGAATACCTAATTCTCGTTTACTAATCGTCTTAATTTCAGTTTGCTGTTCGCTAACATTTAAGCCGCGTTCAAGAAGCCATTTAAAGGCACACTGCTGATATTCATTTAAATCAGTAGGAGAAATGCTGTATCCCGGAATATATTCCGAGTTTTTCTCTAATGTTTTATCCCGAAAATACCGCTGTTTACCGAGGCGTTCTACTATTTTGTTTCGCAACTGCGGCTCTTCAATAGCTTGAATACGAAAATCTTTATAAAGTGCATTGTTTTTAAGAATACGATACGCATTCCACCCTTTTATTTGAGTTCTTGTTGCCCGGCTTTGAGGACTAACCGTTGCAGTATATTCTTCTTTGTACGGATCCTGATATGCCGGTAACTGTTCGGCATTCAGTTCAGTTAAAAAATGAGAAAGATTTTGTAAATATACAGTGCTTCCCCGAAAGTCCCGCGCAGAAACTGAAATAATCGGGATAGCCGCAGAAAAAAGATATGCTTGTATAAACGTACTACTCATATCCCGAGTCTGTATATTAAGCAATACTTTATGGTCTTCACGTAAGAAATCAGTTCTTGAACTGTAGGCTACCGTAGCATCATATTGATTTACGTTAATGATAAAATGAACCAATGGACTGATGCCTGCTGCAACTTTATAATCATACAAAGCAACCCCTTTTGTATTATCCGCTGCAAAAACATACTGTTTTTCTTGAATATACGATTGAAAAATCGAGAACACCGGCGCATTATTGATTGATTTCTTTGAGAAAAATTCGCTTTCTACATCAATTAATTCATAGAGCGCCCGTTGTGTTGCTTGAAATAATTCTTTGGTATGAGCATTAAGTCTTTGTTCGTCGCAGTGATTATTTAAAAAGATATACCAAGCTTCTAAGAGATCAGCAAACCGTTTTGCGTTGAGAATACGGTTTATATCCTTTTTTAACGTGCGGTACCACTCTTTAATAGCAGGGACCGGAATGTTTGCAAAAAGCAATGCTGATTTTTCATATAAACTTTCTTCCCAGACATCAGTTTCATAAGCTTGATATTTTTCGGTCCAATTTGATAAACAGCGGTATTTAATGCCGGCTTCAAGGAGTGCGGTGCCATAAGCTTCGTCATTCCATGGGAAACTCTTGTCGAGAAGCAAGGTTTTTAATGCTTTAAAGGACCACTTTTGTGCGCGGCATCGGGCAATATTTCCAAATATCCGCCCGCCGGGGTGCGCTGGAATTGCGGTTCCGCGGTGGAGCGCAATGGGAATGTCATAGTTCTTAAACTCTTGAACAAGCCGTTCAGAATCAGAAGACCCCGCAACAGACACTGCAATCTCATACGGCTCAATATACTGAAGCATCTGTCGAATAGTGAGTACTAACCACCGATATTCTTTGCCGGAAAACGAAAAATGTACAAATTTATCCCGATACTGTGCCAATATCAATGCTATTTCTTGAGGAACCTTTCTCTGCGGCGGACTAATGTGGTCAACGGGAATAACCGTAACCTCCCCAAGATCGGTGCAGTATTGCTCCCAATCTTCACAAAGTTCCGGGAAAAATAACAGCCATTGTTTTGACGATTGTGCAAACGGAAAGCGGACCCACGACGGTTCATAGAGATTATGCCTATCTAAAAATGCTGTATACCGTGTCTTGATCAGCGATAAATCCCTAAAATAGGCTTCCGATTCGATCAGCGTTCCCGCTGTCTGCACAATATAATCAAGCGAAGGGAGTATACGCGCCAAGTGCGATACAAACGAACTATAAGACGACGCAAATTTTGGATTTACAAACGATTGAAGGAACGGCGCCGACGCATTGGTATGCAGAAGTTCCGCAGAAAAAAGCGTGCGGAGCGCTTGATTAACCGCCTCACGGGAACTCCACCGTGCAGCGGCAATTGCTGCTTTATATGCGTCCCATGCAATAAACCGTTCATTCGCTACCGGAATTGCACAGTATTCTGCCGTTGCTTGCGCCCAAAACCGGGCAACGATCCCTGAAGGAAATACAAAATACCATCGGTTATCAGCTATTTTTTCACGAATATATCCTATTATCTCGTTCATCTTATCTCCTCAAATCTCTCTCTCACTATACCGCATATCGGTCATTCAGGGACAGACCCTTTGTCATTTGGGGACAGACCCCTGTTCTTTGGGGGCAGATCCCTGTCGATTCGGAGACAGGTACCTGTCGATTCAGGGACAGACCCTCTATCGTTTTCTAAAACGGTCGTTTGATTTTAACAAAATGGTCGTTTGATTTTCTAAAACGGTCGTTTCATTTTAACAAAACGGTCGTTTCATTTTCTAAAATGGTCGTGTGGTTTTAAAAGATGAACATCCCGTCTTTTAAAGTTAAGAGGTCTGTCTCCATACTGCCCGCTTGGTTCTTAAATATAAATAGCTACCTTTTAAATAATATAGAGGTCTGTCCCCGTACTGCTCATTTGATCTAGGGACAGATCTCTGTTCTCTAGGAATAGACCTCTGTTGATTCGAGAAAGACCCTCTGTTGATTGGGGGACAGACCTCTATTGATTCAGGAACAGACCCGTTT
>JAISSB010000071.1 GCA_031273325.1 Treponema sp.
GCGTATCCTTAGGGGTCATCAATATTCTGTTTTGTCAGTAGCGTATAGTCCTGATGGGCGGCATATCGTTTCGGGGTCTTGGGATAACACCATCAAGATATGGGATGCAGAAAGCGGACAGATTCTGCGTACCCTTACCGGTCATCAAGATCCTGTTAATTCAGTAGCGTATAGTCCTGATGGGCGGCATATCGTTTCGGGGTCTTGGGATAACACCATCAAGATATGGGATGCAGAAAGCGGACGGAATCTGCGTACCCTTAGAGGTAATCAATATTCTGTTATATCAGTAGCGTATAGTCCTGATGGGCGGTTTATCGTGTCGGGGTCTGATGATCAAACTATCAGAATATGGGATGCAAAAAGCAGACGGAATCTGCGTACCCTTAGAGGTAATCAATATTCTGTTATATCAGTAGCGTATAGTCCTGATGGGCGGTTTATCGTGTCGGGGTCTGCTGATTTGTGGGGGTCTGCTGATGACACCATCAAGCTATGGGATGCGGAAAGCGGGTGGAATCTGCGTACCCTTAGGGGTCATCAATATTCTGTTAAATCAGTAGCGTATAGTCCTGATGGGCGGTTTATCGTGTCGGGGTCTTTGGATAAAACCATCAAGCTATGGAGCGTGGAATGAAAGTCACAAAGATTACCAACCGGCGCGTCGTTTCAGATTTCGGGAAGCGCAAAATCCATCAAGGGACAGACCTCAAAAGAGACAGACCTTGTGCAGGTCTTACAATACTTCTCCGCAGGTTTCTCCGCTATGAAGCAGGTCTCTTGCATACTTGCGGGAACCTTTGCATCATTCCTTAATCTGCCGGAACACTACCGGCGTCTGCCGCTCGTGATGTTCCGGGAATAGCACTGTGATCCGTGTCCCTTTTCCTTCAGCGCTTTCCAAATGTATATCTGCGTTGTGTATCGTTGCAATGTGCTTTACAATGGCAAGTCCAAGTCCTGTCCCGCCCGTTTTCTTGGAGCGGGACTTATCCACCCGATAGAACCGTTCAAAAACCCGCGCCTGCACATCACGGGGAATCCCGATTCCGGTGTCCGTTACCGTTGCCTCTACCCGCTTATTTTTTTGCCGGAACTCGACGGTCACCTTGCCTCCCCGTTTGTTGTACTTTATCGCATTATCAATTACATTGAAGAACAATTCCCGGATCAACGACACTTGTACATTAATATACATCGGTGCGCCGCTCACCGTGATTGCAACGTCATGATCAGACGCTTTGAACGCAAGCGCCTCGATAGCCTCGCGGGCAACCGCCGTGATGTCTACTGTTTCAAAGGCGGCGTCCGGCTTCCCCTCGTCCAACTGAGACAACAGCAGCATGTCTTCAATGAGCGCAACGAGGCGCTCGGATTCGTCTTGTATCTTGTGAATACACGAAGCCTTATCTACTTCCCGCACCATGCCGTTATTGAGCATCTCCGCATAGCCGGAAATACTCGTGAGCGGGGTCTTGAGTTCGTGTGATACATTTGCTGAAAATTCCCGACGCATCTTTTCGCTTTTCTTGAGATCCTCAAGCTGAACGGCTATATGCTGCATACGGTGTGCAAGACTTCCCGCTGCGATATTACTCACGATAATAACGACCGCTACCACGGCGATAATCAACGGGACGGCGCGGGCAAAAAGAAAAAAGATACTGTGCTGGGTCTTTGCGGCACGAAGCACAAAGCCGTTGTCAAGCCGAAGCGCATAATAGGAACTCTCCATTCCCAATGTGCCGGAAAAGCGCTTGCTTTCCCCAAAACCCTGCTCCCATGCATCGCGGATTTCCTGCCGGTCGGCATGATTTTCAAGACTTTCAGGAGGAACTGTATTGTCATAGACCACCGTCCCCTCCGGATTCACGAGAGTCACGCGCATATCAGAAGATTTAATGGCTGAGAGTATTCCCTGAAGCTGCTCAAAAGGAACCGGTTTATATGCCTCCGCCCATGCGTGCATGTCCGCATAGAGCGCAGCTGAAAAATGCTGATACAGCACCACACACACGGCGCTTGAAGTCAGCACAATGCCGCTCAAGCTGAGTAATGCCATACTTAAAAAAATCTGCTTTTTCATACTCTTTTAATACACCGCGGGATTCGAGAGAAGCGCTCGGCAGTTCAAGATTCGATTTTGTATCCAACATTGCGGACGGTCTTGATCGCATTGCCGGCTTCACCAAGCTTGTGCCGAAGGGACTTGATGTGCATGTCAACAGTGCGGCTTTCGCCGTAATAATCAAATCCCCACACCTTCGAGAGTATTTTTTCCCGGCTCAAGACAATACTTTCATGGTGCATGAGATACTGTAACAACTCGAACTCCTTGTACGTTAAGAGAATTTCCGCACCGTTTACCATAACACTGCGCTTGTCCCGATGCATGGTAATAGTACCAACGGTATGCTGATTTTCCGGAGCGGCGTCCGGCACGCTTCTCCTCAACACCGCCCGAACCCGTGCAATCGTCTCCATAACCGAAAAAGGCTTCGTGATATAGTCGTCCGCCCCTAAATCAAGCCCTTTGATACGGTCGTATTCCGCACTCTTTGCAGTCAGCATAATAACCGGTATTGCGCTCGTTTTTTCTGAAGCTTTGAGCTTCTTGAGAATATCTACCCCGTTCTCGCCTGGCAGCATAATATCTAAAAGGATTAAATCCGGTATGCGGGTATACAGTGCGGCATAAAAAGCTTCACCGTCCGCAAACCCTGTAGTCATGAAGCCTGCAGCCGTCAACGCATAGACAATCAGCTCGCGGATATTCTGATCGTCCTCTATCGTGTCTATTTTTTGCACTATTCCCTCCTCATTTATGCAGCGCTGCACTCTTTTTTTTAGCTTGAGGTCTGTCCCCTAATACAGTATCGAAGTTGGCACCCTCATCAGCCAAATCTTCCGGTGATATATTCCCTTCTCTTTATGCGGCACTGCATTCTTTTTTTTAGCTTGGGGTCTGTCCCCTAATACAGTATCGGAAGTCGACGCCCCCATTAGCTGAATCTCCCGGCGATATATTCCCTCCTCTTTATGCGGTACTGCATTCTTTTTTTTAGCTTGGGGTCTGTCCCCTAACAACAGTATCGAAGTTGGCACCCCCATCAGCCAAATCTCCCGGCGATATAATCTTCTGTTTGTTTTTCAACGGGATAGGCAAACAGTTGCTCAGTTGCACCGTATTCAACCATTTCACCGTGGAGAAAAAAAGCGGTATAGGTGCTGATCCGTGCTGCTTGCTGCATATTGTGGGTTACTATAATGATACTGTAGGCTTTTTGGAGCGTCTTTAATAACTCTTCAATTTTTCCGGTGGAAATAGGGTCAAGTGCGCTCGTCGGCTCGTCTAATAACAGCACATCCGGTGACACCGCAAGCGCCCGCGCTATGCAGAGCCGCTGTTGCTGTCCTCCGGAAAGTCCAAGTGCTGATTTCTTGAGCCGATCCTTAAGCTCGTCCCACAAAGCTGCGTCGCGGAGTGATTGCTCAACGACGGCATTGAGTTTAACCGGCGAAGTTATCCCATGGGTCCGCGGTCCAAAAGCAACATTATCAAACACGGTCATGGGAAAGGGATTCGGTTTCTGAAAAACCATTCCAACCCGCTTCCGAAGGATATTTATATCAATATTCCCATAAATGTCTTGACCGAACAAGCGCACCGTTCCGCTTACAACGCATCCTGCTATCAGATCGTTCATACGGTTGAGTGTTTTGAGCAAGGTACTCTTTCCACACCCGGAAGGACCAATGAATGCGGTTATAGTATTCATGGGGATATTCATCGTGATCCTTTTGAGTGCGTGAAGGTTACCGTAAGAGACTGCAACGCGGTGCAGTTCAAAGCAATTCATGACTTTATCCCAGCAATTCATGGTTTTATCCCAACCCTTCGTGCAAGTGCTGCGGCAGACGCGTTGATTAGGATTACAACAACGAGCAGAATCACTGCGGTCGCATATCCTTCGCCGGTGTGCAATCCTTCACTGGACAGTGCATACATGTGAACGGACAGTGTCCGCACTGACTGAAGAGGGCTGAACGGAATCTGTGCAACAGTTCCCGCCGTATAGATCAGTGCCGCTGTTTCTCCCACGATGCGCCCAATTGCAAGCATAACGCCGGCAACAATACCCGGCATTGCTGCGGGAAGTACGATACGGAACACCGTTCTCAATCTTCCGGCGCCGAGTCCAAAGGCCCCTTCACGCCACGTATCCGGCACAGACCGAAGCGCTTCTTCTGAAGAACGCATGATCAGCGGCACTATCATAATCGATAAGGTACAAGCGCCGGCTATCAATGAAAAGCCCCAGCCGAGGAAGGTCACGAAGAAAAGCATCCCGAACAGTCCATAAACGATAGACGGAATGCCGGACAGTGTTTCGACAGTCATCCGGATAATCGCCACAATGGGCGCCCCGCGCGGTGCGTATTCTGCAAGCCATATTGCCGCGCACACGCTGCACGGCACTGCAAGCGCAAGCGACAGTACGATCATGGCAATAGTAGACACGAGCGCCGGCATGAGCGAGACATTTTCGGACGTATACTGCAACGCAAAGAGGCGCGGCGTTATATGGGGAATTCCTTTTAAAAGAATAAAGCCGATCAGATAGATCAGGACTGCAACGGTCAGGACCGCGGCACTCTGCGTCGCAAGACGCAAGATTAATTCAGTGTAATGGGATGCTTTCTTCATGCTGCAGCAACCGTACGCTCAAGTTTATAACTATAATGCAGACAAACAGTACCACGCCGGTTCCAATCAACGCTCCCCGGTGGAGATCGGCTGCATAGCCCATTTCAATAACGATATTTGCCGTCAAAGTACGAACTCCTTTTAAAAGAGAGACCGGCATACGCGCTTGATTGCCGGCCACCATTACAACAGCCATTGTTTCACCGACTGCGCGGCCGACACTCAGCACCACTCCGGCAAAGACACCGGATTTTGCAGCGGGAAGTATGGCATAAAAGACCGCACGGTAATGCCCGGCGCCAAGGGCCCGCGCTCCTTCATAATACTGTTCCGGCACTGCACGGAGCGCACTTTCAGCAATGACGATCACCGTTGGGAGGATCATAATCCCAAGCAAGACGCTCGCCGACAGTATGCTGTTTCCTATAATCGGCACAATTGCACCGATTCCGAAAAGGCCGTAGACAACTGAAGGAATACCGGCGAGCAGTTCTATAGCTGGTTTAACGACCCGGTACAGCTTGTCCGGGCAGCCCTGTGCAAGGAACACGGCAGTAAGAATACCGATAGGGACGCCGATACTGATTGCTCCGGCCGTTACATACAGACTGCCGACAATCATCGGCAGTATACCGAAGGCGCTCGGAACGTTTGTCGGCGACCACTCCTGAGTAAAAAGGAATGGACTAATACCAATCGTTCCAATTGCCGGAAGACCGTTCACCAGTAAGAAGAAGCAGATCAGTGCAAGCGCAAGTATAGCAACCACGGCAGAGAAAAAGAACACTCCGTGCATACATGTTTCTCTTATCGCTTGCAGAGAAGCGTGCGTCCTCTGATTCATTTGATCACGCGGTTCCACTGCACTGTCTCTCCGGTAAAGATCGCTTTCACCTGGTCTTTGGTAAGATCTTCCACAGGATTTTGACCGTGTACGATGACAGCAATGCCGTCAATGGCGATCTTTGTTGGGTTGAGTTGCGCCAACTCACTCTCTCTCAAATCACGGCTTACCATACCGATATCACATATTCCCCGCACAGTAGCGGTTATGCCGGTTGAAGAATCACTCTGCTGTATTTCAATACCCACGCTCGGATTCAATGCACGGTATGCCTCGCTCAATTTTTCCATAACGGGCGTTACCGAAGACGAGCCTGCCACGATAATCGTGCCGGAACGTGCCGTTCCTGCGTAGCTATCCGCGTCGGTATACACGGGAATATAGTTCTGTCCAACAACCGCTTGTCCTTCTGCTGAAGTTATAAAGCGGATAAAGTCTTGCACTATTCCGGTTGCTTCACCCTTTGTTACGATATAAAAGGGGCGTGCAACCGTGTAGGCGCCTGAAGCTACGAGGTCTGTGCGGGGACTAACACCGTCTATGCTGACCGCTTTGACCGTGCTATTCAATGAGCCGAGTGAAATGTACCCGATAGCGTATTTATCCCCGGCGATATTCAACATCATAACGTCTGTTTGCCTGGCAATAACGGCTTCTTTGGTCGTCATATCGTTCCGGCTGCCGTCCGCTCCCCTTTGTTCAATACCAAACAGCTCAATGAATGCACCGCGCGTTCCCGAACCGTCCTCACGGGACACGACATTGATATTCTTCTGCGGGTCAAAACTGTTCGTTTCACCTCTACCGTTTGCAAAAACCGCTCCGGCGGTAAGCAGTGCAAGAAAAACGCTTAGCGTTTCTTTCATATTAAATCTCCTTATAAAAGTTATATTGAGATAATAGGTTCTATATGTATAATCTGTGAGCAATCACAAGTAAAAAGTGTGTAAAGTATTAAGGGACAGCCCCCGTGAGGTCTGTCCCCGTTTGACTTAGAGGTCTGTCCCCGTTTGACTAGAGGTCTGTCTGTTTAGCTTAGAGGTCTGGCTTAGAGGTCTGTCCCCGTTTGACTTAGAGGTCTGTCTGCTTTAGCTTAGAGGTCTGCTTTAGCTTAGAGGTCTGTCCCCGTTAGCTTGAGGTCTGTCCCCGTTTAGCTTAGAGGGCTGTCTGTTTAGCTTAGAGGTCTGTCCCCTTTGACTAGAGGTCTGTCCCCGTTTGACTAGAGGTCTGTCCCCTTTGACTAGAGGTCTGTCCCCGTTTGACTAGAGGTCTGTCCCCTTTGACTAGAGGTCTGTCCCCGTTTGACTAGAGGTCTGTCCCCGTTTTAGCTTGGGGTTTATCCCCGTTTGAAGTACCTTGATACGAAGCTATCAAGGGGTTTGAGACGATGCTGTGAAGGACCTTGAGACGATGCTATGAAGGACTTTGAGACGAGCCTGTGAAAGACTTTCACACGAGCCGGTGAAGGACTTTCACACGAGCCGGTGAAGGACTTTGAGCCGATGCTATGAAAGACCTTGAGACGAGCCTATCAGTGGTCTGTTCATGTTTTTCCATAAAATTTTTAAAAACTGAATCAAAAGTAACAGCCGTTCCTTTATCTACTATATAACCTATTTTAAGGAGGATTATTATGAAGGTTTTTTGTACGATTTTGCTTACGGTGTTGTTGACAAACTGCAGGAGCGACCACATTCCGGATAACCCAGAAAGTATACAAACAAAACCTCTTATCCCGCTGGATTCACCAGAAGAACAAGAAAAAGTACCTGAAGGTACCCTGAACATTAAGTTCAATGCTAAAGGAATACTCAGCGTGTATGGAATACCTGAGGGAGGATTGATACTTTCCTCGAATGGATTATCAGAATGCGTTTTACTCATTGAAGACAGTTCTATTGAATACTGGATAGACGGGAAAAAAGTCAACAATCCCAAGCATGTTCTTTACGCTTCAGATTACGCTGCACCCGTCCATTCAATGACATTTATTGGAACAAAAGACGGTATTTGGCAAAGTTATTCATTCATTTTTATTGTGGAGGACCTATGAAAACCATTGTTTTTACCTTTGTTGTATTGCTTTTATGGAATGCTTGTTCACCGGACGATGATTCATATATCGATACAAACTATGGAGAAGTTCGGGTACATATTAACAGCGGCGCCCGCACTATTAATCCGGATTGGACTACGTTTAATCACTTTCGCCTCACTTTCATTGGAGAAGCCTTAACGATGAGTAAGGAATATACGGTACAAAACGGGCAGGGAATACTTTCTATATCCATGAAACCCGGATTCTGGACTCTTATTGTCAGTGCTTATTCGGATAATGGCGATAAAGAACAGGCGCACATGCAAGGAAATACTACTGTCACCGTTGAATCGGGAAAATCCGTTGAAGTTACGGTAGCTCTTGATAACATTGTTGCTCCGTATGGAACAATGGGAACATTTTCATATTCGATTCAATTTCCGGAATCGCTAGTAACATCTGCTTCATTACACATGTCTTTTTTAGATCAATATACCGGTAATTTTGTACGTATGGAAACTGTTAATCTTATTGACACCGCTGTAATTGATAATGTTCATACGGGAATATTAACGCTTCCCTCAGGGTATTATCTCATGAATATACAGCTTTCAACAACTTATCCGGTTACCGGTAGAACGGATATTGTGTACATTTATCCAAATATGGAAACAAAAACGCCTCAATATACGTTCACCGAACAGTTTTTTCCTCATTATAATGAGGTGGATGAATCATTAACCCTTGATAACATCAAAGAGTACCTTGATGCTTTAAGCGAGAATACCGTTACCACTCCTTATGAAATAAACATTGCTATTGACGTGGAACATGAGTTAAACACTTTATACGATTTACTTGATAAATATGTTGTACTTGATTTAAGTGGTGGAAGCGGAAATACATTTGGTACCGTTAAAACTGCGGTTAACACTGAGTATATTGTTTCTATTACTGTACCGGACACTGTAACTGCCATAACAGATAATGCGTTCAGCGGTTACACAGCGTTGAAATATGTTGAAATGGAAAACGTTACCACTGTGCCGGCACATGCATTTGCAGATTGTGACGCGCTTGAAACGTTAAAAGTTCCTTCATTGAAGACCGTCGTTTCTGAAGGTGTTGATAATCTTAAAAGAATTCTCTTTGCTTTAGATGCAAATACTCCGGAAACTCCTTATACTGTTGAGATTAGCACAGTTGATTTATCTAAAAAACCTCAATTAGAAGCATTGTATGCAGCGCTGATTCGCTATGTTAATCTTGATTTGACTCATTGCAGCGGAAAAGACATTGCAAACTGTTTGTTTGATGAAGTTACTGATCCTAAAAATCCCAACATGATTAATATTGTATCAATTATCTTTCCTACATCGGTAGAAACAATAAATAACAAGCGTTTCACCAAATGTACTAATTTGGTATCGGTACAAGGCGAAGGAGTAACAACTATAAAAACTAAAGCTTTTGCGGGGTGTACTGCCCTTAAATCAATTAACTTTCCCTCAGTAACAAAAATAGAATGTAACAGTACAGCCAGTTCTGAAGGAGTATTTTACAACTGTTCAAAGTTAACAGACGTTGAAATACCAAGAATAGAAGAGCTTGGCAACTTTATATTCTATAACTGCTCGTCACTTCAGACGCTGAATATGCCGGAGATTCAATCCATTGGAAAACGTGCTTTCAAAGGAAGCGGCATTTCTTCAATTACCCTTGGAGAAACAGTTCCAACACTCGGCGAAAAAGTATTCGAAGGTATTAATCCATTATCAATTATGTACGTTCCGGCTGATAAAGTTGAAGAGTACCGTACAACTACCGTTTCTGGTTGGACAGACGAGCTAAAAGCACAAGTCACCCAGATTCCAGCTCAATAAAACAAACTATTATGAGAAACCCCCGATTAAAACCGGGGGAATATATTGATTATGTTATAAGGAAAAATATCTTCTAACGACAGTTTCTGCATCTTTTGCATAAAAAGAATAACTTTTATCGTGTAACACGTTATTTTCACTGTACAATCGCGCAGGCCAAGACCATAAACAGTAACCGTTAACCCACGGACGATTTTGGGTATGTTCAAACATATCTTCGTACCACCGTGCTTGTTCGATCATATTTGCTTCTCCCGTTAATTCCCATTTATTCGGTACATAAGCAGAACCGGTAACACTCATACAACCGGTCTCTGCAAAGAAAAACGGTTTATTAAACCGATAAACTACTTGTTCAATGCGATCAAGCTCTGTTTTCCAGGAACCAATAGGATAATATCCGCTTGATGAAATCACATCAACGCAATCCCACCATGTAACATGGTCTTCTTGATACTTATCAGTATTGTAACTCACGTAACCGTGATATATGCTCTTAACTTCTGCCGTTAGATCACGCCATTCTGCTTCTTTGCGTTCTGCCATAACCATTTCACATCCCATAATGAACATAAAGCAATGTGTTTCTTCGGCAATTTGTGCATAGTGCAATTGAAATTGCTTATAAGAGTGAAACCAATTCCGCCACTTCGGCTCGCAAGGCACTTCGTTATCAAAAAAATTAATGAATGCCCGCCAGACTCCATTCTTACAGTTGACAGTTGGTTTAAGGATAACCTTTAATCCCAGCGACTGAGCAAAGTGGATAGCATTTTTTAACTCTAAATCGCTCGGTAAAAAATTGCTTTCGAAATCAATTTCTTCCGATTGAGGAGTATTT
This sequence comes from Treponema sp., assembly GCA_031273325.1. Lineage (GTDB taxonomy): Bacteria > Spirochaetota > Spirochaetia > Treponematales > Breznakiellaceae > BOBG01. The sequence continues at coordinate 10,315 of JAISSB010000071.1, forward strand.
TGCAAACCAGTCAAAGCAAAAAGTACACAATTAGCTTCAGTACATTGCATCATCATTGTAAGACTGTCGCGTGCTTCCATCGAACTCAACACCCCAAAATATGGAAAAGGGGCAAAAGTGATACCTTTTATTTGTTCCATTTTCAATACTCTTTTGGTACATTAATACCTTTATTTGATTTCAAGCGATGATACTATTAAAATTCTATAGCACAGTATATACTTGACATTTATTGATAATCAAGATATTATAAAAAAGTTATATTGTGTACTAGTCAATCATCCCACGGTTAAAGCTGTGGATTTGTGAAAATAAGCCTGATTGACCAAATAGGCGCTGTGAAGTACTATGTTATCTGTGTGAATCTCTGTTTTGAAAAAACAGCTCTTGACAAAAATTAAGAAGCTGTGTCTTAATAGAAAGCACTCTTGTCAAGTTTTTGGTGACTTGGGTGTTGAGGAAAATAAGTGGAGGATTAGTAAAACTTAAACGATGCCTACTATTAACCAACTTGTTCGTTTTGGACGTAAAAAGTTAAGCTCAAAGACAAAATCACCGGCTCTTCAGTCTTGTCCTCAGAAACGTGGGGTATGTACCCGTGTTATGGTGACAACACCGAAGAAACCGAATTCAGCGCAACGGAAAGTTGCTCGCGTGCGTCTCTCACATGGTATTGAGGTAACTGCATATATTCCAGGTGAAGGGCATAATTTGCAGGAACACTCTGCAGTGTTAGTACGTGGCGGTCGCGTGAAAGACCTCCCTGGTGTGCGTTACCATATTATTCGTGGTACTAAAGACACTAATGGAGTAAATGACCGTAAACGCGGCCGTTCGAAATATGGGGCAAAACGACCGAAAGCATAGGAATATACAATGGGACGAAAGAAAAAAACCGTGGATCGAGGAATTATGGCGGATCCGTTGTACGGTAGTGTAGTGATTTCAAAATTTGTTAATCGGATGATGTGGGAAGGAAAACGTTCAGTCGGTTTAAGGATTGTGTATAACGCTTTAACTTTACTCGGAACAAAGACTGCTAAAGACCCTCTTGAAGTCTTCCTTAAAGCTATAGACAATGTAAAGCCAAACGTTGAAGTAAAATCACGTCGTGTAGGGGGTGCTACCTATCAAGTACCTGTTGACATACGAGAACCGCGTCGTGAAGCATTAGGTATGCGTTGGGTTATTGCTGCAGCACGTAAACGCTCAGGAAAAGGAATGGACGACCGTCTTGCAGCAGAATTAATGGACGCGTATAATAATACAGGAACAGCGTATAAAAAACGCGATGATACACATCGGATGGCAGAAGCAAACAAAGCTTTTATACATTATCGGTGGTAAATACGTGATTAGTTTAACCAAAAAGGAGGTAAAATATGGCAAAAGAAAAGTTTAACCGCGATAAAATCCACATGAATGTAGGTACTATAGGGCACGTAGATCATGGAAAAACGACCCTTTCTGCTGCAATTACTATGTATTGTGGTAAAAAATACGGTGATAAGATTATGAAGTTTGACGATATCGATAATGCTCCAGAAGAAAAAGCACGTGGCATTACTATCAATACGCGGCATTTAGAATACCAATCTGAAAAACGGCATTATGCCCATATTGACTGTCCCGGCCATGCGGACTATATCAAAAATATGATAACTGGGGCTGCTCAAATGGACGGAGCTATATTAGTTGTTTCTGCCCCAGACTCCGTTATGCCCCAAACACGTGAGCATATTATTCTTGCTAGACAAGTTGGAGTTCCAAGTATTATTGTATTTCTCAACAAGACTGATCTTATTGATGATCCGGAATTGTTGGAATTGGTTGAAGAAGAAATTCGTGATGTGCTTAAAGCTAACGGTTTTCCCGGGGATCAAGTTCCTATTATTAAAGGTTCTGCATTCAAAACAATGTCTGATCTTTTGAGTATGGGAAGTGGTGATTTACCTGAGTCTTCAGGTTGTGTTGAAGAGCTGCTTAATACTATGGACAGTTATTTTCCTGATCCGATACGTGATGATGCTAAACCTTTTATTATGCCAATTGAAGATGTATTTACTATTCAAGGACGTGGTACCGTTGTAACTGGAAAAGTCGAACGTGGGGTGCTGAAACTGAACGAAGAAGTTGAAATTGTCGGTATTAGACCCACGCGAAAAACTGTTGTAACAGGTATGGAAATGTTCAATAAAACCTTGGAAAGTGTTCAATCAGGAGATAATGTTGGTACACTCCTCCGCGGAGTTGATAAAAAAGAAGTTGAACGTGGACAAGTCCTTGCAAAACCTGGTTCTATCAAACCATATAACAAGTTCAAAGGGCAAATTTACTGTCTTTCAAAAGAAGAAGGCGGGCGTCACAGTCCTTTCTTCAGCGGTTACCGTCCGCAGTTCTATTTCCGTACAACCGACATTACTGGAACGGTTAAACTTCCAGAAGGTAAGGAAATGATTATGCCGGGTGACAATACGGAAATTTTTGGGGAACTTATTCACCCTATAGCAATGGAAAAAGGTCTTAAATTTGCTATCCGTGAAGGTGGAAAAACCGTCGCGTCAGGGCAGGTTATTGAGATCATCGAGTAAATGTGAGGGTTTTAATGGCTACTGAACGAATTCGAGTTCGATTACGGAGTTTCGATATTGAATTAATCGATCAAAGTGCACGATCGATTGTACAAACAGTGCAAAAAGTTGGAGCAAAAGTAACTGGTCCTATTCCTTTACCAACACGGATAAATAAAGTGACTGTTCTCCGTTCTCCTCATGTAAATAAAAAATCACGTGAGCAGTTTGAAATGCGGACACATAAACGGTTAGTTGACATAATTAGCCCTTCACCAGAGGTTATGGATGCTTTAATGAAATTAGAACTTCCTGCCGGTGTAGATGTAGAGATTAAACAATAGTTTGAGGTTGACATGTTGACGTTAATGGCACGAAAAATTGGAATGACTCAAGTTTTCGATACGGCGGGAAATTTGATTCCGGTAACGGTTGTTCAAATTAATCCGAATGTTGTAATAGCAAAACGAGAAGGTGGGGCATTTCTCCTTGGGGTCGATGATTTAAAGAAGCATATAAAAAAGCCCTACGCGGGACAGTTTTCCGAGGGTATTATTCCGAAAAGGTATCTTAAAGAGGTTCGCGATATTGCTCGTGAGCTTCAAGTTGGAGATTCGTTAGGAATTGAAGTATTTGAAGGATGTCGATATGTTGACGTGACGGGTACTTCAAAAGGAAAAGGTTTTCAGGGAGTTGTAAAACGGTGGGGTTTTGGCGGTGGACGGAAAAGCCATGGCTCGAAGTTTCACCGTGAACCAGGATCGACAGGACAATCAACTTATCCGAGTAAGTCTTTTAAAAATGTAAAAATGCCCGGTCGTATGGGACGAGAGCAGGTTACAGTTCTCAATTTAAAGGTTGAGCAGATTGATACCGAACAGAAGTGTCTTTTGATTAGAGGAGCTGTTCCTGGAATTAATAATGGGCTTCTTTCTGTAAGAAAGGCAGTAAAAAAGTAAGAAAAGAACACATATTATTTTTCTTTATATGTTTAGAAAAGAAAATGTGTTTTCCTTAAATAAGGGGGGTACCGTCTAGTTAGAGTGAACGGGAAATTATTATGAATATAAAGGTTTATTCCACTGGAGGTTCAGAATTACGGGAATTATCCCTAGAGGAGGCTGTGTTTGGTCTTCCATTCAATGAAGCGGTTATCTGGTATGCTATCCAAAATGAGCTTGCTAACCAACGACTTGGAACAGCATGTACAAAAGACCGTGGTGAAGTACATGGCTCAAATGCAAAACCGTATAAACAAAAAGGAACGGGACGTGCAAGACGCGGAGATAAAAAGTCTCCAATTTTAGTTGGTGGTGGTACCGTTTTTGGTCCAAAACCAAGAGATTTTTCGTATTCAATACCCAAAAAAGCTAAACGTGCTGCGATAAAAAATATTTTGAGTTTAAAAATACGAACAGAAACATTTAAAGTTGTTGAAGATTTTTCAATAGAATCTGGAAAGACAAAAGATATTTTAAAGATTCTCAAAAATTTTACTATTAACGAACGTACAGTTATTCTTTTAAAAAATGATGATCCAAAAATTAAACAAGCGGGTAGAAATATTCCATGGTTAAAATTTCTTTCTTACAACCGTTTAAGAGCTCATGATCTTTTTTATAGCCGCAAAGTTATCGCACTTGAAACAGCTGTCAAAAATCTCAATGTATTCTACGGAAATGCTGAAGGAGTTTCTTGATGGCGTTAAGCATTAGTACAGAAAATATTTTAATTGCGCCGATTCTTTCTGAAAAAACAAATATCATGCGTGAAAAAGGATTTTATGTTTTCAAAGTTGATTCGCGGGCAACAAAAATTCTTGTCAAAGAAGCAGTTGCAAAACTATTCAACGTACATCCGCTTTTCTGCAATATCCAAATCGTCGGAGGGAAACCAAAACGTCAAAGATCTCGTTCCGGCTATACTGCAACATGGAAAAAAGCAATAGTGCGATTGAAGGCAGGTGAAAAAATTCCCCTCTTTGAGGGAGTGTAAAGGTTAAATGCATGGCAGTGAAAACATATAAGCCAATTACTCCAGGAATGAGGCAATTGGTTAGTTTAGACAATTCGGGACTTTCGAAAATTCGCCCTGAAAAAAGTTTAACAACAGGAAGATCTAATAATGCAGGAAGAGATTCTCACGGACGTATCAGTGTATGGCATAAGGGGGGTGGTCATAAACGACTGTACCGAACTATTGATTTTAAACGTGATAAAATTGGTGTGTATGGTACCGTTCAAACGCTTGAATATGATCCAAATCGGAGTGCAAATATTGCACTTATTCAGTACGATGATGGAGAAAAACGTTATATTATTGCTCCAAAAGGATTAATAATTGGATCGCGTGTTGTAAGTGGTCCCCAAGCTTTGCTTGAAGCAGCCAATGCACTGCCACTAAAGAATATTCCTCTTGGTTTTAACGTGTATAATATTGAATTGACCTTAGGAAAAGGAGGTCAATTAGTTCGCTCGGCAGGAGTGTCGGCAATTATTGTTGCAAAAGAAGGAAAATATGTTACCTTGAAACTCCCTTCGGGGGAGATGCGGATGATTTTCCAAGAATGTTATGCAACAGTTGGTACTGTCGGGAATGAAGATCATATGAACATTAAACTAGGCAAAGCGGGACGCAATAGATGGCTTGGAATACGTCCCACCGTACGCGGTATGTCTATGAATCCAGTTGATCATCCTCATGGTGGTGGAGAAGGAAAAAATAAAGGTATCAATCCGGTTACCCCATGGGGACAGCCAACAAAAGGTTATAAAACACGTAAAAAACATAAACCTTCGTCACGGTTCATTGTGAGCCGCCGAAAGAAATAAAGGAGTAACATTATGTCAAGATCCGTTACGAAGGGTCCCTTTGTAGAAGAAAGTCTGTACAAAAAGATTAAAGAAACAGTTAAAAGCGGAGATAGAAGAATAATTAAAACCTATTCTCGCTGTTCAACTATTGTTCCTATGATGGTCGGTTTGACTATCTCTGTATATAACGGAAAATCATGGATTCCTGTATATATTACTGAAAATCTTGTCGGGCACAAACTGGGTGAATTTGTTCCAACAAGAATTTTTAGAGGTCATGCAGGATCAGATAAAAAGGCATCAAAATGAGAAAACGTGAGGGATATAGAGCAGTAGCGAAATATTTTATCGTTTCGCCATTTAAAATTCGTCCAGTAGCAGATTTAGTACGTAGAAAAAAATATCCTGATGCTATTGCTTTGCTAGATACAATGCCACATAAAGGGGCACTACTTATTAAAAAGGTTTTGAAATCAGGTGCGTCTAACGCTCTCAGCCGTAATACACAACTCGATGAAGGTATGCTGTACATAAAAGAGTTAATAGTCAACGAAGGTCCGCGTTTGAAGCGCGTGTGGTTCCGGGCACGAGGGCGAGCAGATATGCTCCTCAAACGAATGTGTCATATTTCTGTTGTGATCAGCGAAAAGGGAGGAGTAAATGGGGCAAAAGGTTAATCCTATCGGATTTCGTATCGGTATTAATAAAAGTTGGGGGTCACGGTGGTATGTTGATCCAAGAGAGTATGTTAATGCATTGCATGAGGATGTTAAACTTCGCAAATTAGTGATGGAACTGCCAGAAACAAAAGGGGCAGATATTGCTGAATTAGAAATCATCCGGCATCCACAGCGAATTACTCTTACGATTCACAGTGCGCGTCCAGGTGTTATTATTGGACCCAAAGGGGCTAATATTGAAAAAATCGGTGTTGAATTACAGAAACATGCTACTAAAAAAATTCAGATAAAAATAAAAGAAATTAAGAATGCAGACAGTAATGCACAGATTATTGCTCAAAATATTAGCCGACAATTATTAACACGGGTATCTTTTCGAAGGGCAATGAAGCAAGCTATTACTAATGCAGTAAAAAAAGGAAATGCCCAAGGGGTAAAAGTACGACTTTCTGGTCGTTTAGGTGGCGCTGAAATGTCGCGTACTGAAGAAATGAAAGAGGGACGTATTCCGCTTCATACATTAAGAGCAGATATTGATTATGGTTTTACCGAAGCTCATACAACATTTGGTTCCATCGGAATTAAAGTATGGGTTTTTAATGGTATGAAGTATGGAAAAGAACAAAAAGAAGACGCAGGACAGCTGATTCGTAGTAAACGGCGGGAACACAGTTCTTCTACAAGGAGTTAAACATGCTCAGTCCAAAACGGGTAAAGCATCGTAAAGTGCAACGCGGTACTATATCAGGTGATGCAACCCGAGGAAATACTGTTGCTTTTGGAGATTATGGTTTAGTAGCACTGGAATGTATGTGGATTACTAACCGACAAATTGAAGCAGCGCGTGTTGCAATGAATCGCCATATAAAACGTGGTGGTAAATTGTGGATTCGTATTTTTCCTGATAAACCCTATTCAAAAAAACCTGCCGATACTCGTATGGGCAAAGGGAAAGGTGCCCCGGAATATTGGGTTGCAGTAGTAAAACCGGGAACGGTTATGTTTGAATTAGGGGGAATCGATAAAAAACTTGCTGAAGAAGCAATGACGTTAGCAGGAGCAAAATTACCAATTAAGACAAAATTTGTTGACCGTGCTGATGTGGAGTTTGGTTTATGAAAAATTCTTTTAAAAATTTAACCTTAGCCGAAATGAAAGTTAAACGGGAAGAATTAATTCAAAAATATATGGAATTTCGTTTTCAACGTGTCGTCGGACACATCGATAATCCCTTGCAGGGGCGAATGATGCGGCGGCAGATTGCGCGACTCCATACATTAATTCACCTTCAAGAATTGCAAAAAGCTAAAGGATAAACTATGACAGAGCAGAAAATAAGTAGAGGAAAAAAAGAATTTGTCGGAATAGTAAAGAGTAATAAGATGGATAAAACAATTGTTGTCTCTGTTGAAACACTTACTCTTCATCCATTTTACAAAAAATATGTAAACCGTATAAAAAAAGTAAAAGCTCATGACGAAAAAAATGAAGCGAAAATTGGTGACCGTGTATGCATTGTTGGATGCCGTCCGCTCAGCAAAGAAAAATGTTGGCGTTTGGTATCTATTTTAGAGCAAGCACGGTAGAAAAAGGAGGAACCGTTCCTTTAACGGTAGAATGTTGTGATACAAGTAGAAACATTTCTCAATGTTGCAGATAATTCAGGTGCTAAGTTCGTTCAGTGTATCAAAGTTTTAGGTGGTTCAAAACGTAGATATGCAGGTATTGGTGACGTTGTAGTAGTAGCGGTAAAAGATGCTTTACCGACATCAAGCATAAAGAAAGGAAGCGTTGAAAAAGCTGTAGTTGTACGGATACATAAAGAATATCGTCGACCTGACGGTACCTATATTCGGTTTGACGATAATGCATGTGTTATTATTGATGGGGCATTGAATCCGAAAGGGAAACGGGTGTTTGGACCTGTTGCCCGTGAGTTACGAGAAAAAGAGGCGTATATGAAGATTATATCACTTGCGCCAGAAGTATTGTGAGGAGTGGAGTATGGCAGTCGTACACCATAAAGTAGTACCGAAAATTCAACATAAATTTAAGGTAAAAAAAGATGATATTGTTCAAGTGATTGCTGGTAAAGACAAAGGAAAACGTGGGCGGATTCTAAAAATTCTTCGTGAAAAGGACCGTATTATTGTAGAAGGAGTTAACATTGTCAAAAAAGCAAAAAAACGACGTAATCAGCAAGATCGAGGTGGTATTATTGAGATTGAAGCTGCGATTCATAGTTCTAATTTGATGATCGTGTGTAAAAAATGCGGTCAGACACGAATAGGATATCAAGTAAGCAATGATTCAAAAATTCGTGTCTGTAAAAAATGTGGAGAGGTGCTATAATGGCAAAGAAAGAAACTCCAAAAGTGTCGCAGCCGGTACATTATGTAGAACCACGATTGAAAAAACTGTACCGTGAACAGGTTGCTCCTAATTTGTTCAAAGAGTTTAATTATAAATCTCCTATGCAAATACCAAAATTGCAAAAAGTTGTTGTCAGTATGGGAGTTGGAGAAGCACTTCAAAATAAAAAGCTTCTGGACGCAGCCGTTGAAGATTTAAGCATTATTACGGGGCAAAAAGCGATTAAAACAAAGGCACGTAAAAGTATTGCAAATTTCAAAATTCGTGCAGGACAAGAAATTGGAGTAAGTGTTACACTTCGTGGTGCTATTATGTATGAATTTTTGGACCGTCTTATTAATGTGGCCCTACCACGTGTTAAAGATTTTCACGGTGTTAATCAAAATGCGTTTGACGGTAATGGAAATTATTCACTTGGTATTCAAGAGCAAATTATTTTTCCGGAAATTGATTTTGATAAAATTGAGCGAGTTGCAGGATTAAATGTTGCGATTGTTACGACAGCACAGACAGATATAGAAGCACTTTCTTTTCTCTCAAAATTCGGTATTCCGTTTAGGAAATAAGGGGGATATAATGGCACGAAAGGCAATGATTGTAAAGGCACAACGAACGCCAAAATACAAAACGAGGCGAGTTAATCGATGTCGTATATGTGGAAGAGCACGTGGTTACTTACGGAAATTTGGTATGTGCCGCTTATGTTTTCGCAAATTAGCAAGCGAAGGACTTGTTCCGGGTGTTACGAAATCAAGCTGGTAAGTGGAGGAAAAGAAAAATGAGTGTTTCTGATCCCATAGCGGATATGCTAACAAAAATTCGCAATGCTGGAATGGCAAGGCATGAAAAAGTTGACGTTTTAACATCAAAGTTAAAACTTGAAATCGTTAAAATTTTAAAGACTGAAGGGTATATAAAGAACTTCAAAAAAGTCAATATAGAAACAACGAGTTATATTCGGATATTTCTTAAGTATGATGATAAATTATTACCGGTTATTCATAATCTTGAACGTATTTCTAAACCTGGTCGAAGGTTATATGTAGGATATAAGAATATGCCCCGTGTTTATAATGGGTATGGTACTGTGATCGTGTCAACGTCGCAAGGAGTCATAACGGGAAAAAAAGCCACTGAAAAAAAAGTTGGTGGTGAAATTACTTGTACCGTATGGTAAAGGGGGAACTATGTCACGTATTGGAAAAATTCCAGTTTCTGTTCCCCAGGGAGTTTCTGTTTCAATTAATGAACAAACTGTGACAGTAAAAGGCCCAAAAGGAACAATGATTCAAACATGTTCTGCATCTGTTTCATTCGAACTTAAAGACAGTTCTATTATTATTGGTAGAAATGATGAAAATAAACAAACAAAAGCATTTCATGGATTGTACCGTAATCTTATTAATAATATGATCATTGGTGTTTTTAAGGGTTTCTCAAAAACGCTTCTTATTACTGGAGTTGGTTATAAAGCTGAAGTAAAAGATAATATATTAATATTAAGCTTAGGGTATTCAAGTGATGTGTACATGATTATTCCACAGGGAATTTTGGTTGCTGTTGAAGCAGGTAATAAAGTGAAGGTCAGTGGTATTAATAAACAGCAGATTGGTGAATTTGCTGCAAATATACGGAAATTCCGTCCAATAGAACCATATAAAGGAAAAGGGATTCGATACGAAAATGAATTTGTACGAAGAAAAGTTGGTAAGAAAGCTGGTGTTAAGTAGGTAGTGGTATGTTGAAGAAAATGCCTGATAAAATTCGAAAAAGGCTTAAAAGAAAAGTTCATATACGGAAGAGTATTTCCGGAACCGCGTCAAGACCACGTATGACAGTGACGCGGAGTAACCGTAATTTGTTTGTCCAAGTTATTGATGACACAGTCATTGATTATCAGGGGCGTACAGTGGGGCATACTTTGGTGGCGGTTTCGACACTTGAAAAAGAGTTGCATGATGTAAAACCAACCGTGGAAGGAGCCTTACATTTAGGAGAAATTATCGGAAAACGTCTTATGGAAAAAAATATAACGTCAATTGTATTCGATAGAAATGGCTATCTTTACCATGGTGTTGTTAAAGCTCTAGCTGACGGAGTGCGAAAAACGGGGATCACTTTTTAGGGGGAAATTATGGAACGGACACGAGAAAAAGAACGAGATAAAGGTCAAGAAAAGGAATTTCCTGTAGTCAAATTAGTTAAGTTAAATAGAACTGCTAAAGTAGTAAAAGGTGGACGGAGATTTTCTTTTTCAGCTCTTACAGTTGTAGGAGATAAGAAAGGACGTGTTGGTTTTGGTTTTGGAAAAGCAAATGATGTTTCTGAAGCTATACGAAAAAGTGAAGAAAAAGCACGAAGAAATATCGTTATTCTTCCTATAAAAAATGGTACAATTCCTCATGAAATTCAAGGTACCTTTAAAGCTTCAAAGGTATTACTGAAACCTGCCTGTTCAGGAACGGGTATCATTGCAGGAGGTCCAGTCCGTGCGATTATGGAAGCAGGCGGGATTACCGATGTACTAAGTAAATCAATTGGAGCTGCAAGTCAGTATAACGTTGTGAAAGCGACCTTTAATTGCATTAGTAAAATGATGGATGCAAAAACTATTGCAAAAAATAGAGGAAAAGCTTTCAAAGAACTATGGGGATAATATGGCTCAAAGAATACGGGTACGATTAGTGCGGAGCACTATTGGTACATTACCAAAACAGCGCGCAACTGTACGCTCGCTTGGTTTACGAAAAATTGGCTCTTCAGTTGAACATGAAGATGGAGGTGTTGTTCGTGGAATGGTAAGAGTTGTATCTCACCTTGTTGTTGTGGAGGATGTTAATGAGTGATTTTAATCTTCACCCTCCAAAAGGAGCAAATACCCGCAAGTTTATCATTGGACGAGGACAAAGCTCCGGAAAAGGAACAACAGCAGGAAGAGGAACAAAAGGACAAAAAGCACGTTCAGGTGGAAAAACATATCCAGGGTTTGAAGGCGGGCAGATGCCATTGTATCGACGTTTAGCACAACGTGGTTTTTCTAATTATCCATTTAAAAAAAATGTTCAAATAGTTAACCTTGGAGAAATAGATAAAAAATATAATGATGGGGAAAATGTTGATATTGATTCTCTTTTAGAAAGAGGGTTAATTAGTCGAACCACTTTGCCTACAAAAATACTTGGGGAAGGCAATTTTTCAAAAAAACTTATTTTTAAGTTTAGTGTGTTTTCTCAGTCGGCAAAGGAAAAAATTGAAAAAGCCGGCAGCTCAATAGTTGAGTCTTGATACGGTTTAAAGAGGAATAGTGCATGGCGAATCCATTTGTAAGTATTTTTAGAATCAAAGAACTCCGGGAACGTATCCTCTTCACTGTGTTGATGCTGGTAGTGTTTCGTCTCGGTGCAGTACTTCCTATACCTGGTATTAATGTACGAGAGCTGAACGCGTATTTTCTCTCTCAGCAAAATTCAGGGAATGCTATTGTTGATTATCTTGACTTTTTTGCGGGCGGAGCTTTCTCAAACTTTTCGATATTTATGTTGGGCATTATGCCGTATATTTCAATGTCGATCATTATGCAGCTTCTCCTTATTGTCTTTCCTCGGATGAAGAAAATTTCTCAAGAAGAAGGGGGAAGAAAGAAAATTCATGCTTATCAACGATATGGTACGGTGATAGTATGTCTCATTCAGTCTTTTTCGGTAACTCGCTATGCACAAAGTATTTCTCGAAGTGTTGAGAATCTTTTAAGCTTAGGAATGCTCCCATTTACATTAATTGCTATGTTAACGGTTACGGTAGGATCATTATTCCTTATGTGGATGGGTGAACAAATTACCAAACGCGGTATCGGAAATGGAGTATCATTGTTGATCTTTGCTGGTATTGTAGCACGTTTACCTCAAGCAATATGGGAACTCTTTGGACGAGTACGAAGTGGTAATTTAAATCTTGTATTTGTAATTGTTGTTCTTTTTATTTTTGTAGCAGTTATTACTCTTGTTGTATTTGAACAGCAAGGACAGCGAAAAATTCCTGTTAATTATGCGAAACGTGTCGTAGGAAGGAAAATGTACGGAGCGCAAAATACGTACATTCCATTCAAAATTAATCCATCTGGAGTTATTCCAGTTATTTTTGCTTCGTCTCTTCTCACTTTCCCATTACAAATTGCTTCCACAGTTGGTGGTAATATACCGTGGCTTGCAAGTGTCGCTCGGATACTTACTCCAAGCGGACCACTCTACAATATACTGTATGTACTTTTAATTATATTTTTTGCATATTTTTATACTCAGGTAAGCTTGAATCCAATAGAAATTGCGAAGAATATCCGGGAAAATGGCGGTTCTATTCCAGGTATTAGGGCTGAACGTATTGAAGAATATTTGACAAAAATTCTTAATAGAATTGTGTTACCTGGTTCTTTATATTTGGCTTTGATTGCTATTATTCCAACATTTATTCAATGGGCTTTCAAATTTCCAACATCTATTTCATACTTAATGGGCGGAACAAGTTTATTAATTTTGGTTGGTGTTGATTTGGATACTATGAGTCAAGTTGAAGCATTATTAAAAATGCATTATCATGATGGATTGACAAAACGAGGTCGTTTACAGGGACGGAATCTGTAGAGAAAAATATTTTTGTTAAGGGGATTGTAAGTGAAAGTAAGAACAAGTGTAAAACCGATCTGCGATAAATGCAAAGTCATTAAACGCAATGGCATTATTCGCATTATATGTCAAAATCCGAAGCACAAGCAGAGGCAAGGCTAAAATATGGCACGTATTGCAGGTGTTGACCTCCCAAATAAGCATGTTAATATTGCATTGATGTATATTTTTGGAATCGGTAGAGCCAGTGCTGACAAGATTTGTGCTGACACAAAAATTGCCCCATTGAGGTTTATCAATGATTTGTCACAAGAAGAATTAAATGAATTACGGCAACTTATTGAAAACGATTACAAAGTTGAGGGGCGTTTACGTACTGAAATTGCGCTTAACATTAAACGCCTTACAGATATTGGTTGTTATCGAGGAGTACGACACAGAAAAGGGTTACCGCTTCGTGGACAGCGTACTAGAACAAACGCCCGTACCAGGAAAGGCAAGAAAAAAACCGTTGCAGGTAAGAAGAAATAGTCGGAGGCTAAAGTGGCTGCTAATACGAAAAAGCAAAAACGTAAAGAAAAGAAGTCTGTGTACGAAGGAAATGTGTACATTCAAGCTACATTCAATAATACTATTGTAACTGTAACTGATATTATGGGAAATACAATTTCATGGGCAAGTTCGGGAGGGCAAAATTTTCGTGGGGCAAAAAAATCAACTCCTTTTGCAGCTCAGCAAGTAACGGAAGTTGCTGCAAAAAAAGCTCTTGAAGTTGGATTGAGAGAGGTGCATGTATATGTAAAAGGTCCAGGTATCGGTCGTGAATCAGCAATTCGTCAACTGGGAATATTAGGTATTCGCGTACGCTCTATCAATGATGTTACACCTATTCCTCACAATGGGTGTAGACCTCGTAAAACAAGACGGATTTAGGAGGAAATATGTCTCGATATACAGGACCTGTATGCCGATTATGCCGGACTGAACAGAAAAAGCTTATGCTCAAAGGTGCTCGATGCAGAAGTGATAAATGTGCTATCAACAAAAAACTTCCTGCACCAGGAAAAGATCCAAAGTCACGTGCTGGAAAACGTAGTGATTATGGAATACAGCTGAGAGAAAAACAAAAACTTAAGAGAATTTACGGTATGCAAGAAAAGCAATTCAGCCTTTTTTTTGAACGGGCTTTGCGGATGCCGGGTATTACCGGGGAGAATTTGTTTGTCCTTTTAGAGCGACGATTGGATAATGTTGTGTACCGATTGCGTTTTGCCGTAAGTAGGAGACAAGCACGGCAGTTAGTACTCCATGGACACATTATTGTAAACGGCAAAAAAATTAATATTCCCTCATATTTGGTAAAGGCGGAAGATGAAATTGCAGTAGCAAATCCATCAAAAAATTTAGCTTTTGTAAAAGAAGCTCTTAAAGAATTTGATAAATCTGGGGTTATGCCATGGTTAAAATTGGAAGCAAATGATATGAAAGGGAAATTTCTGGCTGCCCCACGACGAAGTGACATACGTGATATGGCAGATATTAAAGAGCAAATGATTGTCGAGTTGTACTCTAAATAAGGAGAATATATGGCACGTTCCAGTCTGCTCAAAGGATTTAAATGTCCGAAAAGTATTAAATGCGAATATCTTGAACTGAAATCAAATTACGGTAAGTTTAGTGCAGAACCTTTTGAAACTGGTTTTGGAACAACAGTTGGTAATACCTTACGACGTATTCTTCTTTCTTCTATACAAGGTTATGCGATCACAGCTATAAAAATTACTTCATACCGTACGGATGAAAAATCTGTAAGTGTTCCGTGCATCATTTCAAATGAATTTGAAACGATACCTGAAACTGTTGAAGATACTCTTGAAGTGATTAACAATCTGAAAAAAGTTCGTTTTCGATTATCTAACGACGTGGAACAGGGAATTTTTAGCTATAGATGGTCAGGAAATACTGAGATTCGCTCAAATGACTTAGAGCGGACAGGACAAGTAAGCATTTTGAATAACGGTTTACATATCATGACTCTTATGGAAAAAGCAGATATCGAATTTGAAATTCAAATGGATCTTGGTCGTGGTTATGTAGCGGCTGAAGTAAATGAAAAATACATTAACGAGATCAACGTTATCCCTATAGATGCAAATTTTTCGCCAGTTAGGAAAGTTAAATATACTATTGAGCCCACCCGGGTAGGGCAGCGGAATGATTACGAAAAATTGACGTTAGAAATATGGACGGATGGGACAATTCACCCAGAAGATGCTCTTGCGGAAGCTGCAAAAATAGCTAAAGACCATTTTGCAGTTTTTATTAATTTTGACGAAAGTAATATGAGCTTTGAAGATGAACTGGATGAAAATGACGAGCGTATCCGTCAAGTGTTAAATACTCCAGTTGAAGATATGGAATTATCAGTACGTTCTTATAATTGTCTTAAAAATGCGAACATTCGTACCATTGGCGAATTAACACGAAGAACTGAAGATGATATCACTAAGACACGAAATTTCGGGAAAAAGTCTCTCCAGGAAATTAAGGAAAAATTGAAAGAATGGAATTTGGTATTAGGAATAACTGATATTAACGTATTGAAAAATGCCATTTTAAATGGGAATATTCCACAAGTTGGAGTAGGAGTAACGGAATCAGAGACAAAGGGTCATTGAGGGAGTTCATAACATGAAACATAGAAGAGGTTTTAATCCTCTTGAAAGAATGGCGGCACACCGGAAAGCTCTTCATCGGAATATGGTGACATCGCTGTTTCGGTACGAGCGCATTAAAACTACAAAAGAAAAAGCCGCGGCGGTACGCCGCACTGCTGAAAAATTAATAACCAGAGCAAAAATTGATTCAGTACATAACCGTCGTATTGCATCGAGTCGTCTTTTTGATGAGGAGATCGTGGCAAAATTGTTCACGAATATTGGGGTACGAATGAAAGAGCGGAACGGCGGTTACACGCGAATACTTAAATTAGGGCAACGTTCTGGCGACGCTGCCGAAGTAGTGTTACTTGAATTAGTCGATTACAAAGTAGACATAAGCGAAGCTTCGGCAAAATCTAAGGAGAAAAAATAATGTCTAAATCACATAGGGGAAAAGGCATCTATGAATTAATCCGACAGGGAAGAGGGACTTGCCCTCACTGTAAAAGACAAGCGGTAAAACTTTTATACGAACAAGAAATAGAAGGGAAAAAGGTTCATATTTGTAAAATATGCAAGGCTACTATACAAAATAAGGCATAGTAGTACGCCCAGGTGGTGAAATTGGCAGACACGCTAGTTTCAGGTACTAGTGCCGCAAGGCTTGGGGGTTCAAGTCCCCCCCTGGGCAATTCTTATTCAAAAAAATGAATTATTTGTGTGTTATTTTTGGCGGTGGAATTGGATCTTTACTACGGTATATTTCTTCTCACTTAATTAATACATTGAGTGGTTTAATATTTCCAGTAGGGACATTATTTGTCAATATGATTGGATCATTGTGTATAGGGTTTTTGTTTTATATAGTAAAAACACGTACTATGAATACTGAATTACAGCTTCTGCTTATGACAGGATTTTTAGGAGGATACACAACATTTTCAACATATACATTAGAAACAGTACAATTTGTTCTTAACAATGAATTTAGAAAAGCAATATTTAATATATTAATTAATAACATTTTATGTTTATTGTTTGTTTTATTCGGGATAAAATTTGGTAAGCTTTTAATAAAATAATTAGTAAATTAACAATAATTTTCATTAACTACATTATTAAAGATTAAAAATATATAAGATATATATAGTGGATTGATAAATATGGAGAAATAATGCATCAAAAGGTAATATTTTTAGATATTGATGGAACACTTATTTTGGGGAATCAAGGCCCTTTCCAGTTTGATATACAACAAATACAAAAAGTACACAACTTTGGTCATAAAGTTTTCATTAATACGGGACGGTCATATTCAAATATACCTTTAGTATTTCGAAATGTTTCATATATAGACGGTTTTATTTTGGGGAGCGGTTCTCATGTTGTTATTAATGGAAAAACCGTTTACCATAAATTGATATCACAAGATGTGCTTAATAAAATTTGTCATTATTATCTAACTAATAAAAATAAATGGTGTGTTTTTGAAGGAGAATTTTACAATTATGCAATTAATGATTTTGATAAATCTATGTTTGTTACCGGAATTGTTTCTATTGAAGAAAGTGAATTCTTCTCCAAAGAATATCCATTTATAACCAAATTAACATTTGGTGGACAATTAAATGACGATGATGAAAGAAAATTTTTAGAAGATTTTTTTCAATTAAATAGTTTTTCAGATTATTTTGAAGGAATAATTAAGTATGAAAATAAAGCAAATGGAATGAAAATTGTGTTAGAAAATTTAGGAATTTCTCAAGAAAATACTTTAGCAATAGGGGATAGTATGAATGATATGGAAGCAATTCGTTTTGCCAAAATTGGTATTGCAATGAAAAATGCCTGTGACGAACTCAAACAACAATCTGACGACATTACGGACGATTATTTACACGGTGGGGTTGGGAAAGCTTTACAGAAATGGGTTAACACTAGCTGTTGATAATGTTATATGCTATACTATCTTTATGTCAGTGGTTTCAGACCTTTTGGCTATGTTCAAACGATTGTTGAACCAATGTCAAGAATTATTTAAGTCAATTATTCAAGATCGACGGATATTTCTTATAATCGCTGCTTTAGTGGTAGTTGTATGTATTTGCATACTTACTTTAAGTATTGCTATGTCTTCTCGTTTAAAAACTTCAACTGTCTCTGATAGTTTTAGCGTAGCCGAAATTCCTCAAGAAGAAATTTTTACTATGGACGAACCTGATTTTCTTCCTCCGATACTCTTGCAAAGAGAGCCGCAACCGTGGACAGTGGAGAATATTCTTCCGTTTTGGACTGACCCTTTAGAGAATGGAGAATTAGAGTGGCGAGAACGAATCCGTAGTTCAGTTGATATTTTGTTACAAGAGGTTCCTTAAAAATGTGTGCTAGATTTAGCATTATAATGCTATTAATTGTTATGACAGTAATAGTTTCTGCCCAGGAAATTCCCTCGGTGATACTTCCATTACCAGGATTGGACGTAACCGCAAATATTATTATTACCGATGAACCAGTATTTGATCGCCCTGAAATTGTCTTGCCTCCTTCTTTTACACCGGGAGCAACAGTAGCGGTATCAGTACCTGATCCGAATCCTCCACCGTACATATCACCACAAACGGACATAGAGCCTCGACAAACTCCAGTACCAGTACGTCCTACTCCATCTTCTCCAGCAACGACTCAAACTATAGTACCTTCTCAACAGACTCAGACACCACCACCTTCCCAGCAAGCTCAATCACCGTACTCCCGAACTGTACGGGTGCAGGTTGGTCAAATGTTAGAAATTCCTTATAGAGGGAATGATTGGGTTTATCTTGGAGAAGCGAACGCTCAGCGTGGATTAGCTTACGATTCACGAAGATTAGATCCTGAGGGTTACAGTTTTATCTTCAAGATAAATAATCCGGGGACATATATTCTAAAATTTTATAAGCAGGATTTTTTACATAATTATATAATTAATGATCTTGTGCAAGTTCAAGCGGGAGAAGCACCAACATTCTCTGCAACGACATGGTTTAATCCGCCACCACAACCAAGTCGCGTTACAGCTTCTCCTCGGTGGCCGACTCCGCTTGAAGAAATGTCTACAGTTTCTTTAGCTAATACTTTCGTACAAACTCCAAAAGAACCAGCGGTTCTCTTTAATGAAGAAAATTCTAACCCACCACAGAAAGCAGAAACACAACCAGCTGCTGTTCAAGATATTTATAGTTATTTTGTTGAAGCGGATAAAGCGTTCAAAGCAGGGGACATTGATACTGCATTTACATTTATCGAACAGTTTTATGAACAATACCCTTTGGGAACAGATGAAATCTGGTGGCTTTATGGGCAACTTTTTGAAGCATCTAGTCCGCGGCGTGATATTCGAGCGGCAATTGAATGTTATAAGAGGTTGGTACAAGAATATCCGCAAGGTCAGCGAGTAAGTGACGCGCAAAAGCGAATTTCATATTTAGAACGATACTATTTTACTATTCAATAATGAGGGATATATGCCAAAAATTGAAGTTAATGAAGCGTTGTTTTTTCATTTGGTTGGACAATATTTTGACAATCGCGAGGATTTTGAAGCAGCGCTTATGTGTGCTAAAGCAGAATTGGACGAAGTGTCAGATTCAAATCTTCCAATATATGAACGGAGTTTGAAAATTGAACTTAATGATACCAACCGTCCGGATCTATGGGGGACAGCAGGTTGTGCGCGCCAACTACGGGTGTATCTGACTGCAACTATCCCGCAGTATACATTTTTTTCAGCTAACCAGAAGAGTTGTTCTACTTCGCATACCGTAACCGTTGAAAAAACAGTGCAACAGGTACGTCCTTATCTTGCCGGTTTTATTGCTTCAGGTAAAACTATCACAGATGCCAGCTTAAAAGATATGATTCAAACTCAAGAAAAGTTAGCTGATAATTTTGGTCGCAAACGTCGCACTGTTTCTATGGGATTGTACCGAATTGCCGCCATTAAGTGGCCTATCCATTATAAAGCGGTTGATCCTGATTCTGTATCTTTTGTGCCTCTCCAATGGGAGACACCGCTTACATTACGTGAAATCCTCAAACAACATCCAAAAGGGAAAGAGTATGCCTTTATTCAGGAGCATGAATCGTTGCACCCACTTCTCATTGATTCAACCGGAGCTGTTTTATCCTATCCTCCAATTATTAATTCTGCTGATTTAGGGGCGGTACAAATTGGAGACAGTGAGATATTTATTGAATTAACTGGAACAGATATTCAAGCGGTTACCCTTTCTGCTTCAATTATGGCTTGTGATTTGGCAGACCAAGGTTTTAATATCGAGCCTGTACTTGTTAAGTATGAGTATGACACACCGTTCGGACAACAAACGGTAACTCCGTACTATTTTCAAGATCCCGTTTTTTGTTCATTTTCACGCATTGAAAAGTTTCTGGGAGAAAAAATTTCCGCTGATGATGCTCTCTATTATCTTGCAAAGATGGGCTGTCGTGCCGAAAAAGCTACAGGTTCGGATATATCTGATTATGAGGAAGGACTGCGGTTATTTCCCCCGGAATACCGTAATGATTTTCTTCATGCTGCCGATGTTATGGAGGATCTTATGATTGGACGTGGGTTAAACACGTTTAAGCCTGCTCGTCCCCGTGATTTTACGGTGGGGCGGCTCAATCCATTGACAGTATTGAGCCGTTCGGTCAAACAGATTTTAATTGGACTTGGTTATCAGGAAATGATCTATAATTACCTCGGTTCCAAAAAAGATTTTGTTGATAATATGGAAAATAACAGTGGTACTATTATCAAAATAGCTAATCCTATGTCAGAGAATTATCAATATGTCCGCGACAGTATTTTAGCTTCTCTCTTGACCAGTGAAGCTGTTTCAGGACATGCCACTTATCCTCACCAAATTTTTGAAGTAGGAAAAATTGTACGCCGCGCCCCTACAGAAAATTACGGTAGCGTAACCCGCCACCATGTCGGGTTCTTGATAGCTAATAAAGAAGTTAGCTTTAATATTGCTGCCGCTCATTTACAAACGCTTTTTTATTATCTTTCACGTGAATATATAGTTGCAGAATCGATAGATACACGGTTTATTCAAGGGAGAGCAGCAAATATTTTGTTCAAAAATGAAATAATCGGTGTATTTGGAGAAATAAATCCGACAGTTTTAGAACATTGGGGTATTACAGTACCGTGCATTGGAGTAGAAATTGATCTTGAAGCTATACTGTAATACGTGCAATATTTAAAAAACATTACGGATTAAGGATACGAGCAACGTTAAGTACAGCGTCTGCAAAACGCGGTCCATAACGGTATACAGTGTCTGCGTCCACCCAAGCTATTCGTCCAACGCGAACCGCTTCAAGAGAAGCAAAAACGGTTTTATTCTTGAGCCATGTGTGTATAGTTGGTCTATCCGAGCCTGTAAGAATCCACTGCGGAGCGCGGAGTACCACATGTTCTGCGCTTATAAACGGGTATTCTTCAGTAAGATCATGAAAAATATTGAGGCCGCCCCCAAGTTCAATGATTTCATTGATAAATGACGAAGCGCCAACAGTCATAAAAGGTTCTTCAGTTAAAATCCATAACACACGGGGAATTGATTTTCCAGCACGTATGTTCTTTGCTTGTTGTATTTTAGTATTCATTGTCTGAATCAGTGTTTGTGCATCTTTTTCGTGACCGCTAATAATGGCTAACTGTTCGATAGTGTACAGTATTTCTTTGTATGAATGAGGTTCGACAGCAAAAGTTCGTATACCAAGCGATTCTAATATGCCATTAATGCGTAAGTGCATAGTTCCGGAAAGAATTACAATATCTGGATTAAGCAGTATTATATGTTCAACATTAATAGTTGCTCCGGCAAAACCGCCAACAGACGGTACGTTTTTAACACGCGGCGGATAATTACAGTAATCTGTCCTGCCAGCTACCGTATTTTCCGCGTTGAGAGCATAGAAAATTTCTGTTACCGAAGGAGATAAGCTAATAATCCGCTCAGCCGGCTTTTCAAATGCTATTGTTCGTCCCCATACGTCCGTTAACAGTACCGCATGACAAGGAACGGTTAAAAATGCAAACAATAAAAGAAACATATTCATAGTATTGAAAGATAGAGATATTTAATCAATACTTGATACTTTCTTCAATTTTCTTCTAATATTTTTGATATGTATAGTATTGATCCGCTTCACGTATTTTCTCACGAACTGTTATCTGTTGAAAAACCAAGCCGATATATCGGCGCAGAATATGGTTGCCAGGCTTCTCCTCACGCATTATTGCAAACTGTTATTGCTTTTCCGGATATGTATGAAATTGGCATGAGCAACCAAGCTATTAAAATTATATACAATCGGATCAACCGTATCCCGCATATTTCTTGCGACAGAGTCTTTGTGCCGGCTCCTGATTTTGAACAACTGTTACGTGAACGGAACATTCCGCTCTATGGGCTTGAAACCGGGAGGGCGCTTAAAGAATTTGATCTGCTCCTCATTAGTTTTGGTTATGAATTGGGGATTAGCGGGGTACTTAACATACTCGATCTGTCGGGTATTCATTTGCACCGATCTGATAGACAGGACGATGAGCCGATTGTGATTATGGGAGGTCCATGCATATCAAATCCGCTCCCTTACAGTCGTTTTATCGATGCGTTTTGGATTGGCGAAGCAGAAGACGGCTTCTTTGCATTAATGGAAACTGTGCTTGATTTAAAGATTCACAAAAGATCTCGTGCAGATATTCTTGAATACATCTGTTCTGCTCCTTCGGTATGGACTCCGGACAAAAAAACGGCAATCCGGGCGTACGATAAACATTTTACCGACCGTGACGTACAATCGGCACTATTTCCCATTCCTAATATGAAAGTCATACACCCCCATGGGACGGTTGAAATTATGCGCGGTTGTCCCAATGGGTGCCGATTCTGTCATGCCGGCTATTGGTACCGTCCTACCCGTCAAAAAGATGCTGCAACAATCTGTGCGGAAGTGCATGCGCTTATTTATCAGGGAGGGTACCGTGACATTAGTCTTTCGTCACTGTCCAGCGGCGACTATGTGTATTTAGGCAATTTGGTCGAAAGTCTCAACCGCCGTTACCGGGACGAACACATTTCCTTTCAGTTGCCAAGTCTTCGTACTTCAACCTTTTCTTTAGATATGTTTGAAAAAATAGCTGAAGTTCGTAAAAGCGGACTTACGTTCGCTATTGAAACACCGGATATACAGTTGCAGCATTCGCTCAATAAAGAAGTTTCTCTTGATTCTGTCTGTGCGCTTATTTCCGAAGCAAAACAACGCGGGTGGCGCACAGTTAAATGTTATTTTATGATTGGGTTGCCTTTTAATACTGAAGATGAAGCGCTGCCTATTGTTGATTTTGTAAACACTGTTGCACGCCGTACGAACATACATTTGAACGTTGCTGTTGGAACGTTTGTACCAAAGCCGCACAGTCCCTATCAGTATGCACAACAAATGGACGAACAACTGTCTCAAAAGAAATTAAACTTTATTCGTTCAGAGCTTAAGCGGAAAGGACATAAAGTAAGTATTCAAGATCCGTTTTTATCGATAATCGAGGGGATTTTAAGCCGCGGAGACGAATCGGTCGGAACAATGATAGAAGAAGCGTATCTTAAGGGGTGCCGCCTTGATGCGTGGACAGAATTTTGTAAAAAGGATATATGGCGCGCTGTATTTAAAGAACATCATGCGACTGTTGATTCTATTCTTGCCGGAAACACGCACGCATGGCAAAGCATTGATTCGGGGGTACAGCCGGATTATTTCGCGTATGAATTACAGCAATCTGACAATCACGCATTAACTGCTCCGTGTACCCAAGACTGTCCCCATTATTGCGGTATTTGTGACGAAAACACAACTATCGTGCATAATACGACCGCTGTTATCCCGGAATCAAAGCCGGTTATTAACTATCCGGATAATAGTACGCACCGCATACTCTTTTCATTTTCTAAGACCGGACCGGCGATTTTTCATGCTCATCTATCGCTTATGGAGATATTTTCAGCTGCGTTTACCCGCGCCCGGATTTCCCTCTGCTATTCTCACGGTTTCAATCCGCTCCCGCGGCTTGAAATTGCAGCCCCCCTTGCACTGGGTATTCACGCATACCATGAAATTGCAAGCATCGATGTTCAAGAACCTATTGAACATTCACTATTTATTGATACAGTAAACAAGTGTTTACCGCCGGGCATTTTGATTACTCAAGCGCTTAATATCATTATTCCGCAGGGTGCAAAAAAATGGGCGCTTGCCCCTTTGGTATGGGGTTTTCTCTACGCTCCGCACGATACTGTGCCGGTTAAAGCAGAAAAAGCATACCGTCAAGGGAAGCTTAATGGTGGAAACATAGAACGGAAAACAGTATTCGCAAAAGATGAATCGAATAATCCGGAATCTTTTTTTACTGTGTATCCCCGGTTATGTAGTCCGCTTAACCCGTCCCAAGATAAGCAGCTTTAACCGATTCATCGTGCATAAGGTCGTGTGCAGTGCCGGATCGGGTAATTTCTCCGGTTTCGAGGATATATGCACGGGTAGCAATGCTTAAAGCTTTGTATGCATTCTGTTCAACGAGCAGAATCGTTGTTCCCCGATCATTAATCGTCTTGATAATGGTAAATATTTCGTCAACAAGGAGCGGTGCCAACCCCATTGACGGCTCGTCCATAAGGAGCAGTTTCGGCTTTGCCATGAGCGCTCTCCCCATAGCAAGCATTTGTTGTTCTCCGCCGGAAAGCGTTCCTGCGATCTGCCGAATCCGCTCTTTAAGCCGCGGGAAGATATTAAAGACCGTCTCCATGTCATGGCGGATTCCCGCTTTATCATGGCGTGTATAGGCGCCCATTTCCAAATTATCAAGCACGGTCAAGTTCGCGAATATCCGCCGTCCTTCCGGAACCTGCACCAAACCGGCAGCAACGATACGGTCGGGGGCGCGCTGGGAAATATCAACCGTATCAAACTCAACCGTACCGGACGTCTTTTTTATGATGTTCGATATAGCGTGCAGCGTTGTTGTCTTTCCTGCTCCATTTGATCCGATCAGACTGATAATTTCTCCGGTATGCACTTCAAAGCTGATACTGTGGAGAGCTTTAATGGTGCCGTACTGAACGTTCAATTTCGAAACGTTAAGCATGATTAACGCCTTCTGTACCAAGATAAGCTTTTATGACGGCGGGGTTGCTTCGAATCTCGTGCGGAGTCCCTTCGGCAATAATTTTACCGTAATCAAGAACAATGATCCGCTCGCAAATACCCATAACGAAGCGCATATCATGCTCGATCAGTAAAATAGTAAGCTTGAAGCGTTCACGGATAAGCGAGATCAGTTTCATGAGGCTATCTGTTTCTTGAGGATTCATGCCGGCAGCCGGCTCGTCGAGCAGCAGTAAGATAGGCTCGGCTGCCAATGCCCGGGCGATTTCAAGTTTCCGCTGTTCTCCATACGGCAAATTCCGTGCCAGCTCATATTTCTTTGCGGCAAGAGCAAAAAGTTCCAACAGTTCGTGCGTTTTATGGATCATCCGCTGTTCGTCTTCAAAGAACCGGGGCAAGCGGAAAAGCACTTCAAAAGGGTTTTCGTTTCTGCTTGAATGGAGCGCAATCCGCACATTATCTTCAACGGTTAAATTCCCAAAGAGCCGTATATTTTGAAAGGTCCGCGAGACGCCGATACGGTTTAATTCTGCGGGGGCTAAGTGTGCTGTTCTCTGCACCTTCCCCTGCCGGTTGAGCACCCGTATTTCTCCGCTTGTCGGAGGATAAATGCCCGAAAGCATATTAAATACCGTTGTTTTCCCCGCTCCATTGGGACCGATCAAGCCCACAAGTTCGCCGCTGTGTACCGTACACGAAAAGCCGTTCACCGCCTTCAGTCCGCCGAAGGTAATCGAAATATCTTCAGATTCCAATAATTGTTTTCTTTTCATAAGATTTGATCTATTTTATTGCCCCGCACCGTGATATTCAAGAGCCATAAGGACAGACCTCTGATCCTTCACAGGCTCTTATCAAGCTTCTCGATCGGTCGGTATCAAGCTCCTCGATCGGTCGGTATCAAGCTTCTCGATAGACCGGTATCAAGCTCCTCGATAGCTTCGTATCAAATCCCTTTGATCGTTTATATCAAACTCCTGTGATCGCTCGTATCAAACTCCCTGATAGGGACGGCATAAACCGCTTAGGTAACCGTTAGGAGACCCTGAATCAAAAGGGGACAGACCCCTGAATAAGGGGGACGGGAAAAATATATTGATTTTTTCGTCCGAATAAGATAGACCTATACGCATACTTTAATTGAAAAGAATGGAGTGAAGACAATCTCTTACTGATAGGGGCATGAGCTATGAAAAGCAATAAAAAAACTTCTTTTGCGGTCATATTCCCGGGGCTTTGTGTGGGGGTGATCGTATTCGTGACGGTAAGCTTATCGTGCATTTTTGTGCTTAATTTCCGTTCCTTGTCGTCCCGACATATCATAGAAAATACCCGTGACCGTATTGATGCGATGCGGAATGCGGTCATATTCTCGTTTGAAAACTGGTCGGCTTTGGTGCGCTATGCGGGTTTTGCGGCTGCCCCCTTTCTTGCCCAAGAACCGATAGCGGCGCAGCAGGTGGAGGATATCTTTGCCCGAATTCAGTCGGCTCAAGACGAGGTATGGCTGCTCTATGCTACCAGTTATATGAAGTGGACGGAGCCGGGAGGTTACGCCATTTTCAGTGATCGGGCTTCCCGCGACCCAAGCTGGGATAATAC
Source organism: Treponema sp. (assembly GCA_031273325.1). Taxonomy (GTDB): domain Bacteria; phylum Spirochaetota; class Spirochaetia; order Treponematales; family Breznakiellaceae; genus BOBG01. Next base: position 36,848 of record JAISSB010000071.1, read on the forward strand.
CTCCCGGAATTGGTATAAAAGCGCCGAGGCAAGGCCTGGAGAAATCACCTATGCCGAACCCTATATTGCCCAAAACAGCAGACAGCTCACCACCGCCCTTTCCACCACCATCACCGATACCCAAGGTCGGGATTTGGGGGTCATCTCAGGCAATGTTTCTATCGCCTTCTTAACTGACCTTCTGCAAACGTATACTGCCTTGCCGAAACAAGAAACCTATTTCCTCAGTAACCAAGGGATATTTATGACGAATCCCGATCAAGAAGCGGTTTTGAACAAAGACTTCTTTCGTGAATCCGGTTTGGAATCCTACCGAAATTCAGTGCTTGGCTTAGATGCCGATACCCCAACCTTTTCAGCGATCAATGCAGAAGCTTTTATCTATGCGGTATTCATTCCCGGTCCTGAATGGCTGCTGGTAACGACAATCCCCCGATCGGTTATCTTTAGAGAGACGAACCGGATCACTTTTATGTTGATTGCCCTTGTTCTCGTCTTCTTGATAGTGGTGAGTCTGATATCCATCGGCATTACCCGCAAACTGATACACCCTTTACAGGAATTGGAGCGCTTTTCCGGCACGATTGCCCAAGGGGATTTTTCCGGCATTGTCCCGGACTATCAAACAAAAGAGACCGCTCTGCTTTCCGCAGGTTTTAATGCGATCAATGCAAATATTTCAGGGCTGGTGAAGAATATCGTAGCTTCGTTTGAAACGATGCATAGCTATGCGGAAGAATTACACACGGTGATGGATCAGAACGCCGTCACAACTCAAAAGATTACCGAATCCATGCGAACTCGCATTCAGGACAGTTCCCAAAAAACTGGACAGAATACACAATCCGTGGCGCACATTGACCACGAAATCGAGTCGTTCCACGATACGGTAACGGAACAAGTGCAGCATATTACCGTTGCCGCTCAATATATACAGCAGGCAGTGGAAAATATCAGCGCCGAGAAAGAACTCATTGCAGGATTAAGTAATCAGCTCAACCGTCTTGTACAGAGCGCAAACACGGAGCATAGTCATATTATGCGGTCTGCTGAGATCGTCACACAGATGGATGTGGATTCTGAAGCCTTGGTAGAGATGAACAAGGTCATTGCCGGAGTAGCGGATCAGACGAATCTGCTTGCTATGAATGCGGCAATAGAGGCAGCTCATGCGGGGGAATCGGGGAAGGGCTTTACCGTCGTTGCCGGCGAAATCCGCAAACTTTCTGAAACCACCGCGAATCAAGCAAAGAGTTCCAGTGCAACCCTCCTTGCCATAAAACAGCGTATTGGAGAAATTGCCCGATTATCCGGCGTCATTGAAACTTCTTACGGAGAAACCAACGGGTTTATCCAGCTCATCAACCGGCAGGTTGCAGAGATTAAAAAGTCGGCAGAGGATCAAGATGCGGCGTCCGTCCAGATTCTGCACAGTCTTGCCCAAATAGATAATATCACCAAACAGGTGCGGAACTATGCGGTAACGATTAAACAGGAAGCGGGGGTATCTCTGGGGAACTCAAAGCAGCTTTCTGAAAGCATGACGAGTATAGAACAGCAGATCACCGCTATAAGCCGGCACCTAGAACAGGTTTCTCATTCTTTTCAAAGATCGGTCGAGCAGAATACCGATGCCCTTGAGTCTTTGAATCAGGCACTTAAGAAGCTTAAAATTCGTAACATCCCCCCTCCCCCCAGCATTATGCAAGCGGGAATTGAAGAAGGCGACCGGCTCAGACATCCATAGATTGCCGGCCTTATGAGGTCTGTCCCCTTTAGAGGTCTGTCCCCAATGAGGTCAATCTCACTTCGGGGTCTGTCCCCTTTAGGTCTGTCCCCCTTAGAGACTTATCTCCTTCAAGGTCTGTCCCCTTCAGAGGTCTGCACTTCGGGGTCTGTCCCCTTCAGGTCTGTCCCCCTTAGAGACTTATCTCCTTCGGGGTCTGTCCCCTAGAGGTCTGCCCTTCGGGGTCTGTCCCCTTCAGAAGTCTGTCCCCTTCAGAGGTCTGTCCCCCAGAAGTCTGTCCCCTTCAGAGGTCTGCCCTTCGGGGTCTGTTCCTTGGCGCACCGCTCAGAAAAATACGTTGCATTCTGTTAATTTCCTAGTTAAGATAGGATATACCTTATACATACTTTAACATTGAGCGAAGGTAATTTCATGACTGATAGGAGGCATACGGTATGCAGAGCCATAAAAAAACTTCTTTTGCGGTCATATTCCCGGGACTGTGCGTAGGGATTATCGTATTCGTGACGGTAACCCTATCCTGTATCTTTGTACTTAATTTCCGTTCCCTATCCTCTCGGCATATCATAAGGAATACTCGTGACACTATTGATGCGATGCGGAATGCGGTTATATTCTCGTTTGAAAACTGGTCGTCTCTGGTCCGGTATGCGGGTTTTGCAGCCGCGCCCTTTCTGTCTCAAGAACCTCTCGCGGCTCAGCAGGTGGAGGATCTTTTTGCCCGGATTCAGTCGGCTCAAGACGAGGTATGGCTGCTCTATGCTACCAGTTATACGAAGTGGACAGAACCGGGAGGCTACGCTATTTTCAGTGATCGGGCTTCCCGCGCCCCAAGTTGGGATAATACCACGCGGAATTGGTATGTCGGCGCTCAGGCAAGGCCCGGAGAAATCGCCTATGCCGAACCTTATATTGCCCAGAATAGCGGACAGCTCACCACCGCCCTTTCTATCACTATCACCGATACCCAAAACCGGGATTTGGGCATTATCGCCGGCAATGTTTCTATTACCTTCTTAACCGACCTCTTACAGAGCTATATTGCTCTGCCGAATCAAGAGACCTATTTCCTCAGTAACCAAGGAATATTTATGACGAATCCCGATCAAGAAGCGGTTTTGAACAAAGATTTCTTTAGTGAATCCGGTCTGGAGTCGTACCGGGATCCGGTGCTTGGCTTAGATGCCGATACCTCCGCCTTTTCAGCAATGGAGGCGGATGTTTTCATCTATGCAGTATTCATTCCCGGTCCTGAATGGCTCCTGGTAACAACGATTCCCCGGTCGGTTATTTTCCGGGAGACGAACCAGATTACCTTTATGTTGATTGCCCTCATCCTCGTCTTCTTGGTAGCGGTGAGTCTCATATCCATCAGTCTTACTCGCAGACTAATACGTCCTTTACAGGAATTAGAGCGCTTTTCCGGTACGATTGCCCAAGGGGATTTTTCCGGCATCGTCCCGGACTATCAAACCAAAGAGACCGCTCTGCTTTCCGCAGGTTTTAATGCGATCAATGCAAATATCTCAGGACTGGTGAAGAATATCGTCAGTTCGTTTGAAACGATGCATGGCTATGCAGAGGAATTACGCACGGTGATGGATCAGAACGCCGCCGCAACCGGGAAGATTATCGAATCTATGCGGACTATTACTGCGTACATTCAGGACAGTTCCCAAAAAACCGGACAGAATACGAAATCTGTGGCGCATATTGACCACGAAATCGAGTCGTTCCACGGCACGGTAACGGAACAAGTGCAGCAGATCACCGTTGCTGCTCAATATATACAGAAGGCAGTAGAAAATATCAGCACTGAGAAAGAACTCATTGCAGGATTGCATGAACAGTTCAACCGTCTCGTGCAGAGTGCGGACACAGAGCATAGTCATATTTTGAGATCCGCTAAGATTGTGGAACAGATGGACGCGGATTCTGAAGCATTGGTAGAGATGAACAAGGTTATTGCCGGAGTAGCGGATCAGACGAGCCTGCTTGCTATGAATGCGGCAATAGAGGCGGCGCACGCGGGGGAATCGGGAAAGGGCTTTGCTGTCGTTGCCGGTGAAATACGCAAACTTTCTGAAACTACGGCGAATCAAGCGAAGAGTTCCAGCATAACCCTTCTCGCCATAAAGCAGCGTATTGGAGAGATTGCCCGATTATCCAGTGTCATTGAGACTTCTTATGGAGAAACTAACGGGTTTATCCAGCTCATCAACCGGCGGGTTGCAGAGATTAAAAAGTCGGCAGAGGATCAGGATGCGGCGTCCGTCCATATCCTGCAAGGTCTTGCTCAGATAGATAGCATTACCAAACAGGTGCGGAACTATGCGGTAACGATTAAACAGGAAGCGGGGGTATCGTTGGGGAACTCAAAGCAGCTTTCTGAAAGTATGACGAGTATAGAACAGCAGATCACCGTTATAAGCCGGCAGTTAGAACAGGTGTCCTGTTCTTTTCAAATCTCTGTGGAGCAGAATACCGATGCCCTTGAGTCTCTGAATCAGGCACTTAAGAAACTCAAAATTCGTAAAATATCCCCCCCCCCCCCCGCATTATGCAAGCAGTGATTGAAGTGACGATCTCCCCTAAAGCATAGAGAGTCTCTGCATTAGAAACACAGAGAGTCTCTACACTAGAGCACAGAGAGCTTCTGCATTAGAACACAGAGAGCTTCTGGTTTTTTAGACCAGATCACCAGTCTTTGAGACCCTAGAGGTCTGTCCCCTTTAGAGGTCAATCTCACTTCGAGGTCTGTCCCCTCAAGGTCTGTCCCCGTTAGAGGCTTCGTGTGAAAGTCCTTCACCGCATCGGGTGAAAGTCCTTCACCGGCTCGTATGAAAGTCCTTGGTCTTGTCTCTGTATGCGAGAGTCTTGTTGCTGTATACAGCGCATACATATTACCAAATTAATTTTTTGAGGGTGCTGTCACGGTGCCGCCAATCTTTAACTGTTTTTACCCGAAGATCGAGGGTGACCTTCCAATCAAGGAGACGGTTCAATTCTTTTTGAGCATTGAGACGAATGATCTTGATTACAGCTCCACCCTTACCGACAACCATAGCTTTTTGGGATTCGCGCTCTGTAACCAAAAATGCCCGTACCCATAAGCGATTTCCACTCAATTCAGCGTCAGCAACTTCGGCATAGAGAGAATAAGGGATTTCTGCATACAACTGTTCAATAGCTTTTTCCCGGATAATTTCTGCAATACGGAAATCAAGCTTCTGGTCGGTGTAGTACTCACTGGGATAAAAAGCTTCTCCTTCCGGAGCATAGTCAAATAATCGTTGCAGGAGTACGGCAATTCCTTCGCCAGTCAACGCCGAAATCTGACAGTAATATTGTTCCGGCACTGAGGGAAATTTCTCCCGAATAAAGTTGAGCAGGTGCGGACACTGTGCTTCAGGAGAATCAATTTTATTTATTGCGAGTACGAGCCGCTCTACTTTTGATATGTATGAAACGACCGCCTCTTCTTCTATGCCGGGGAGGCGGGTTGCATCCAACATATATAAACAAATATCAGAACTTTCAACTGTTCGATTGGATACTTCTCTCAGTCTTTTATTAAACTTTTTTTCTGATTGGTGCCGACCTGGACTGTCAATAAAAACCAACTGTCCCTCCGGTCTATTAACGATACCGCGGATAGCATTGCGGGTTGTTTGAGGAATAGCACTCACGATAGCAACTTTTTCTTTGCATAACGTGTTAGTTAACGTCGATTTTCCCACGGAGGGCCGCCCAATAAGAGCAACAAATGCAGCTTTCCCCATTAAAGAAGCGGGTCGGCTATTGAAGCCATAAATTGATTGGGAAATTCATAACCCATGAAGAACTCATATTGCAACCGTGCCTGTCTGACAAGCATATCGGCACCGTTTATGGTTCTACAGCCGGCTTCTGAAGCACGTTTAAGAAATTTTGTTTGCGCCGGCTCATAAATAATATCCATAACCATTTCCTTACCTGAAAATTGATAAAGCGCAAGCGGATCGGTCTCTACCTCAGGCGCCATACCTGCTGATGTTGTTTGAATAATAATATCGGAGTATTTTCCAACATATTCCATTCCGGCTCGGTCTAATTTATGCCATGCAAATTCATAGGGCGCCGCTAACTCTTTTGCACGTAATTCAGTACGGTTTAAAATCAAAGCCTTTCCTTTGAGACGGTACACTTCTGAAGCTACTGCACGTGCCGCGCCTCCTGCTCCAACAATGGTTATGCGTTTATTTTTTAATGTCTTTTTCCCAATAAAATCAAGCAACGAATCTGAAAAACCGGAAGCGTCGGTATTAAAGCCTTGCCAGCCTTCTTTAGTACGAAGTAAGGTATTGCATGCACCGATTGAATGTACGGCTGCTGAAGCAGAAGCTAAATACGAAACGACTGCTTCTTTATGCGGAACGGTAACCGAAGTCCCCACCAAACCGATTGCGTCAGCTAAAGCTAAAAATGACGGTACAGAGTCTGCAGGGAACGGTACGTATACCGCGTCAATATTCTCTAATTGAAATACTTTATTGAAAAATGAAGGACTTGAAGTGACAGCTAGAGGAAAACCCATAACACCGAAAATGCGGGTACTTGTTGTTATGGTATGAAAATGATAAATATCTGATAACACTTGAGGATCAAGTTGTCCAGGGGCAGCCATTAATTCATTTTTTCCTGTTGAATACATAATTTTTGAGCCAAAATGCTCTGCTAAAATACGTGTAGGGGTGCCGAAATGCCCCATGCATACGACAATTTTTTCAATTTTTTCTGTTTCTTGAGCCGCTCGGTATAACTGTAACACTTCGTCAAGTGACGAAGACATTACTGCTACTTTTGCAATTTCATCCCCAACTCGCCGAAGACTCTTGATCGTAGAAACAAGATCCGAATCAACTCCCGTTATATTATGGTATGAGCGTATGATTTTTGTACCAAAAACACGCGATGCTTCCTCTAAACCGGGTACCGTAATATCACTTTCTAAATCAATATACGCAAAATTTTGCCGTGGATTAGTGTAGGCATTCGCTATTCCTTGAGCTAGTAACGTTATGCGGGAACTTTCAGTTCCTTTGTAATAACCACCGTCTTGTTCTCTCCGTACTGTAAGAATGACTGGTAAACCTGCCTTTTCTGGAAAGCGCCGAATATAAAAGGATTCGTCCGGCTCCAAGCAATCAACTCTTAATTCAGCAAGATCCACATATTTTCGGTACCGTTCCAACACTTCCAGATTATGCGCGAGTGTTTTTCCGGTTAAGCAAAGACAAAGTTTAGCCATACTATTCCTTAAAAATCGGGTCGATATATAAAAATCGCAGAAACAACATCAGAATCATCAAAATCAACTCGCAGGACCCGCGGCCACGCTTGTCCTGAAAGGAACAGTAATATCGACCGGCCAATCTGACGGCTCCGTTCCCCTAACACAGATTGTACCGTTTCGCGGTTATCCCCAATATTAACATCGTAGGCACTCTTTAATGCTACTTGCCATACTTGATCCCTATAGAGGTAAAAATCACCCATCGGATATCGAAACACGACATCATCTTGCCCGACTTTGTTGCCGCGCACGGCATATACCGTTTGAGGAGCGCCATACTGTTCAAACAATTCGTTAATAGTTAATCCAAGTAAATCTGCCATTTCTTCGGCATACACTGCAGTCATTAATACCACAATGTACCATAAGACAAAAAACTTTTTCAGTTGATACCTCGAGAAACAAGTTCACCGTTCAGTGCATTAAATGTATCTTTATCCATACTGGACATAAAATCATTTAAAATCGCTTTAATGATGGACCAATCATTTTGTTCTAAATGCATCGAACTGTCGTCATATTCACCGTCAAAAAAGGCTTCAACATATTTAATTTTATCTCCTAAAAATTTGATTTGTACCTCGTTCATTATCTTTGCACGAACTTCTGTTGCACTCATATATCCTCCTTCTATTGCTTAAACACGGCTAAAAAACCGTCTTATTGCAATGATTTTGGTTTACTTAAAATTTCAGCCCATACAACATATTTTTGTAAGGTACGGTGAGCTGAAGCTTTTGCCTGCACTACATTTGTACTTACTGTTTCTGTCCTCAAGAATACTTCCATTTTTTTTGGTTCTTGTTCAGAACTTTCTACCTGCGTACTGACCGGAGTCTCCTTCTCTGAAATATCCTTTAAAAAAACGGTATGTTCTGCTTTTTCCTTACGTTTCTTTTTTACAGTGTTACTATATGCCCCGTATACTGAAAAAAGTACAAATCCTAGCCCTATTATCAATTGGATTATTTCTGAACTGTCCACTTGCTATTGCTCCGATTTACTGATCGCAGCACGCATATCAGTATCTGCTTGAATATTTTTTAGACGGTAATAATCCATAATGCCTAAACGTCCGTTCCGGAATGCGTCTGCAATAGCCATTGGAATTTCCGCTTCGGCAAGCACTACTTTTGCTCTATTCTCTTGAACTTTTGCTACCATTTCCTGTTCCTGCGCTTGAGCCAACGCCCTGCGTTTTTCGGCTTCAGCTTGGAATCTCCGTTTATCTGCTTCTGCTTGATCTGCTTGCAGTTTTGCTCCGATATTATCTCCGACATCAATATCAGCAATATCTATTGAAAGGATTTCAAAAGCTGTTCCTGCGTCCAATCCTTTTTCTAACACCCTTCGTGAAATTAAATCGGGATTTTCCATAACCGATTTATACGATTCTGACGAACCAATAGTAGTAACAATTCCTTCGCCGACACGGGCAATAATTGTTTCCTCAGTGGCTCCCCCGACAAGCCGTTCCAAATTTGCCCGGACTGTAACCCGTGCTTTCACCTTTAATTGAATACCGTCCTTTGCAACTGCGTCTATCGTAACTTTTCCCTTGCTAGAATCCGGACAGTCTATAACCTTTGGATTAACACTTGTTTTGACCGCTTCTAATACGTCACGACCAGCTAAATCAATAGCGGCTGCCCGTTGAAAAGGGAGCGGAATATTCGCCTTATTTGCTGCAACAAGCGCCCATGCAACTTTCATAACATCGCCGCGTGCAAGAAAATGTGTTTCAAGCATATCCGAATCAATATCAATTCCAGCTTTACTAAGCATAATCCGTGAATCAACAATGATTCCAGGATTTACATGCCGCAACCACATGCCGATAATTTTACCCATACTCACATAAGAATTAGAAAGGAGCGCCCGAAACCATAAACCGAAGAATCGAAAAAAAAGTAATAAAAATCCAACAGCAACAATACCAATAACAGCAATAAGAATAATAAAGGGAATACTCATTTTATAATAATACTTTAAAGAATAGGGAGTGTGCAAGAGTATTTTTTATTACAGTTAATAATATCAAGAAATCGCTGAGGAATCGGGGTACTAAACATGTGTTGCTTCTCTTCACCAGGCAACAGTATTGCAAGGTTTTTTGCGTGCAGCATAAGAGAGTATTGGGTATGTGTTTTTCCGTACAATGGGTCACCGATAATAGGGTGACCGATGTGGCGGAAATGTACTCTGATTTGGTGCGTGCGTCCCGTCTTCGGTTCAATGTACAGCAGTGACATATCCGGCCATGTTTTCAGGACTTTATAAACGGTAACAGCTCTTTTTCCAGTTTTTGATACAGTAAAACGCTGACGGTTTTTTATGTCTCGTGAAATATACGTGTCTATGCAGTCGCACATTTTTGGAGGAATTCCCTGAACGAGAGCGATATACCGTTTATGTACCGAGCGCTCTTTGAATTGACGGACAAGAAAATCAAGTGTTTCACTATCATAAGCAGCAATAAGTACGCCGGAAGTATCTTTATCAAGACGGTGAACAATACCGGGGCGCCACGTTTCTCCTGCATCGAGTTGGCTATGACGGTGCAGCAAAGCATGTGCAACGGTGCCGTGCCAATTACCAGCACCGGGGTGTACAACCATTCCTTGCAGTTTATTTATCACAACCACATGTTCATTTTCATAGATAATATCAAGGGGAATATTTTCTGGTTTAAGCTCGCATACCCCCGGTGTATTCCACGTTAATTCAATGAAATCGTCGCGTTGAATACTGCGTGACATTTTAACCGCTTTCCCATTAAGTACGGCTTGTACATTTCGTGCTTTTATTTGCGACCGGCTCATTAAGTTCAAATATTCAGCAATGTACCGGTCAAGACGGAGACGGGGAGGAATGTCTGCGCTGACGGTTCCTGAGAAGCTTGACGTCATTGTTGTTGAGGAGTTCTAATAATACGAGGTGTTTCGGGCTGTATCTGACGGCGTTGTTTAGTGCGGAAAAGAAAATAATCCACCACTGCAATAACAACTGACCCGACTATTGCTACCGTAAGGGTAATGTTTTTTTCATTTTCCGTCATAGGAAAAGCGCTCGCTGCTTTGAACGGCCACGGCGCATACCGGGTATCAAAACCATTGTCAAAAAAACGCACCGTATCTATAAGAAATATTGACGTAAAAAGGGTAAAAGGAAAACTCCCAAAAGCAATTATCTCAGCACGCCGCAGTTGAGGAAGCCACGGCTTGTCTGTTTCCGTTTCCGTTTGGGCAAAGAGTGGTATTGAAAAAATAAAAAATACGATAATAAAGCAATTTTTCATAGGTACTCTCCTCTATTATATGACGATTGATTATCATTTCGATAATACAGTAAGGTCACGATAATACCGGTAATAAGTAAACAAACAGTCATAACAAACGGCAAATTCCGGGAGAGATCAGAAAGAATACCGGCAATCCACCCAAAAGGAGCAGTTGAACCCATAATAATCATGTGCTGAATGGCCATAACACGGGCGCGTTCTGCTTTATTAACATGCAACGCAACTAACGATTCTGCCAACATTGCAAGAATTCCGGAACCAAAGCCGTCGAATATTAATGAAATGCAAAGCACAGGATAATTGGCAATTGGACACAATATTAACAGCGTTTGTCCGACGGCATAACTTATAAAACCAGCAAAAAGGGGAATTTTTAGTCCTTTTTTCATAAGGCGAGGGATAACTGTCCAGAAAAAAATAATCGCAACAATTGACCGGAACATAGGAAACAGCGGTAATAACGAATCAGGAACTAATAATTTTTTATTTGCAATAATTTGCCAAAATGTATTGTTAACCATTGCAACAATACCGACAAGTGCTGAAATAACAAGAGAAAAGATCGTCCCTTTTGATTTAAGAATAATGCGGATAACACTCCGATACCCGACCACTAGACTCCATATACTGTTTCCTTTTGTTTCAGATAAACGAATTAATCCGGTTTTTGTTTCACGGGAAAATATATACAGTATAATAAGCTTCGCGGTCATAATAACAAGAGCATTGACATAAAGAATGCGGATTGCCGGCACTAAGGTAAGCCGTGCAACGAGTACTGCTGAAATAGGAGCAAAAAGAGCAGAAAACTGACCGCAGATAATGACTAATGAATAAATTGACGTAATCTGATTTTTTTCAGCATCTTCAACGAGCAGACAATCCCATGAATTCGTCGGCACTTTCATAGCGCCATTAAATAATGCAGCGACAAGAAAAAACCAAAAATTTTGTGCTTGCCACCAAATAATACATGGAATTGACCATGATAAAAAATCAAAAAGAGCGGTCGTTTTACGCCGCCCCAATTTATCGGTAATCGGTCCGCCTAAGAATGCAAATACTACTTGAGACAGCATAAAAATTGTTGTTACCAGACCGATTTGAACGTCACTTAACCCAAGAGCAAGCATGTACACTGAAGCGTAAGGAATACAGAGATTCATTGAAAGTCCCCACATTGGTTCCGTGTATACACACGCACGAGGATTTCCTTTCAATGAAATAAGTGTTTTAAAGAGGGCATTTTTTGACATGTTTAATACTAGTATAGGAGCATTATAGAGACGAGCGCAACTCCCCCGCGAAGGGGAAAGACATTACTCTTTTACTGCTGCACTGCCCAATGCGGTTACGAGCATTTTTTGTGTTATCATAAAGAAAATGACAAAAGGAACTGAAACGATGACAGCTCCGGCTGCAAAATTGGTAAATTCATTTTTTCTATCAGTAACAAAATTAAACAGTCCCAGCGCTAATGTCATATTTTCTGAAGAACGCAGTACCATTTTGGGAAAAATAAAGTCCATCCATGGACCGGTAAAACTTGAAATTGCAAGAAATATTAAAATCGGTTTTGCAACCGGGAGAATAATAGTAAAAAAGATTCTTAAATTATTTGCACCGTCGATCCGTGCTGCTTCGTCAAGAGAAGCCGGAATAGTATCCATATAACTTTTTACCAGCCACGTATTATACGGAATATTTCCCGCTAAATACACGAGTACCAGTCGTTCTGCACATCGGCTCCATTCCAAATATTAGAACTTGCCGCTCCCATTGCGTCCCAAAATTTCGCCATTGGCGGAATCGAAGGCATGGGGAATGCATATTGCAATTGATCCAAAAAGCCTTTTGCATGCGTATTCCCGGTGACGGCTCCGCTTGTTGCCGGTAATGTGTTTGTGATCTGTGCGCGTAACTGCTGCATTTCCGGAGTGACTAAGAACGCACCGAATTTCTGTGCTTCTTCAATATTTTTACTGTATGCAGATACAAACATGACTCGGGTACCTGAAAACGAAGCTGCAGGACTATTTTCTCCCGGAAGGCTCGGCAAAGGAGCAACACCGAAATTAACGCCTGCATCGGTAAACGGTTTTACATTCCACGGACCGGAGATATACAGTGCAACATTTCCCGCTGCAAAGGACCCGTCAGACGTTGAAGTTTTAAGGTCCGCAGCCGGTGCATTCAAAATACTCCGCAACCCTTGGAATACCTTCATCCCTTCAACGGCAGCAGGGGTATTAAGATTAGTATTTCTCGTATCGGTTCCGTTTGCTCCAAAGAGCCTATTCCCCTTTGCACTGATAAAAATGATCGTATAATAGGCGTTTCCTACATCCATCATAAAAGGATATTTCCCCGGCTGATTGAAGTTTTGAGCAAAGCTTTTTAAATCGTCCCATGTTTTAGGAACTTGACTTTCAGCAATAAGAGCTTTGTTATAGAAGAGCGCATAGGTCTCAGCAGAAACGGGGTAGCCGTACTGCTTTCCTTCGTAGGTTGTTGCTGTTTTGCAGGCAGCCAAAAGCTGTGCATTGATAGCTGAAGGGTTTTCAAGCGGCACAACTTGACCGGTTGCAACTAATTCGCCGAGCGTGTCGTGCGGAGCAGCAAAGAGATCGGGACCAACGCCTGCCGGTCCGTCCATAGCAATCTGCGTATGCGAGTCTCCTAATTCCACATTAACAAACTTGATAGTCACATTCGGGTTCTGTTTTGTATAGGCAGCTCCTGCTTGACGGATAAATTCGTCAGGTCCATTGAGGGATTCCCACACGGTTAACGTTAGTTTTTTTCCGGTTCCCCCTCCCTGCTGTCCTTCGGCAAAAAGCGGCATCGATAAGCATACAAGAGCCGCTACACAGAGCAACTTTTTCATAAAATCTCTCCTTAAAAGATTTAATAGTATAGCTTTACTGTAGAGCGCTTTGTTCATTTTGTAAAATAGATTCTCTACGGGGACAGACCTCTGGATTCATGGGATTGTCCCCTTGTTTTTGTATACAAGGGTCTTGTTTTTGTATACAAGAGTCTTGGATCTATATACAAGAGTCTTGGATCTATATACAAGAGTCTTGGATCCTATATACAAGAGTCTTGGATCTATATACAAGAGTCTTGGATCTATATACAAGAGTCTTGGATCTATATACAAGAGTCTTGTTTTTGTATACAAGGGTCTTGTTTTTGTATACAAGGGTCTTGTTTTTGTATACAAGGGTCTTGTTTTTGTATACAAGGGTCTTGTTTTTGTATACAAGACTCTTATATCTGTATACAAGACTCTTGGTGCTAGACTTAGCTTAAACTCTGCCTTCCAGACTAGATTGCTATTCTTCTGGGCTAGATTGCTATTCTTCTGGACTGGATTGCTATTCTTCTGGACTGGATTGCTATTCTTCTGGGCTAGATTGCTATTCTTCTGGACTGGATTGCTATTCTTCTGGGCTAGATTGCTATTCTTCTGGACTGGATTGCTATTCTTCTGGACTGGATTGCTATTCTTCTGGACTAGATTGCTATTCTTCTGGACTAGATTGCTATTCTTCTGGACTAGATTGCTATTCTTCCAGGCTAGATTGCTATTCTTCTGGACTATATTGCTATTCTTCCAAGCGATAAGGGGACAGACCTCCTTTGAGGTCTGTCCCCGTCTTCGGAAATCTCTTGGTTTAGGGGTCTGTCCCCCCTTGTTAAAACTTCAACTCCCCCTGGGACAAGCCCAGTGGATTGTAAATAGCTACACCGGCTGAACGATGGTTATCGCTTCTACTATTGGCTGATTGAACGCAGCCTGTCCCGATTGCTTTGACCGGGCATACTTGTCTCG